>JAEVHO010000078.1 GCA_016802835.1 Micromonospora sp. ATA32
GGTTGCCGCGGGCCGACCGGACATCGTCAGCGCTGGTGGTGCCGGGGCAGCGCGGCCTGCTGCTGCCCACCGGACACGAACGGCGCACCGGCAGTCTCCTTGGCGATCCGGTCCATCGTCCGGGCCAGGTGCTCGCTGCCGTCGTCGAGGTGCCGCGCCGCGGCCTGCATGTGCGAGATCATCATCTCGCCGAAGATCCGCAACGCCTCCCGGGTGGCGACCGAGTCGTCGAAGTTCGGCCCGGCCGAGCTGCGATAGTCCTGCACCGCCCGCTCGGCCTCCTGCTTCGCCTCCTCCGCCGCCGCCTGCATGTAGCTCTCGTACTGCACCCGGGCGTACTCGGCGACCCGGCGGGCGTAGTCGTGGGCCTGGGCGATGATCTGCTCGGCCTCCCGCTGCGCCGCCGACAGCAGGTTGACCTCCTTGGACGCCGGCAGGTTCGACGACGGGCCGGTGCTCGGGATCACCCCGTGGCGGTGCAACTCCACGTGGTCGTTGAGCCGCTCGTTCTCCGCCCGCAGGGTCGCGATCTGCGCGGCCTGCAGGTCCAGTTCGTCGGCGACCTGCATCCGGAACCGGTCCACGTCGGCGTGTTCGTACCCGCGGCGGGCGAATGACGCAGTGCCGAACTCCCACCGGCGGACCCGGTCCGAGGTCATCCGGACCTGCACACCGCCGGAGATCTGCACTCCGTCGTAACTGCCGATCGGGGTCGTGCTCACCGGGCACCTCCGGGATTGTCGGGAGCGGACGGCCGCTCCACCGCCGTCCGCCACGCCGGGCCGTACCAGTGCTTGCCGAAGCCCTCGTGATGCACCTGACCGGGGTGGTAACCGGCCTGGGTCAACGAGGTCACCGAATGGGCGACCATCTCGTCGGAGCCGCACACGTACACGTGCCGGGACCGCCAGTCCCCGTCGGCCAACGCCCGGTCCACCGGAGACGTGACCTCACCGGCCCGGTTCAGGTCCATGCCGACCACGTAGGTGACGGTCAGCCACGGGTACGACGCCGCCAGCTTGTCGATCGCGTCGGTGTCGTACAACTCGCTACGCGAACGGGCCCCCACGTACAGGGCCACCGCCCGGCGGGAACCCTCCGCGGCGACCTGTTCCACCAACGACTTCACCGGCGCCCAACCCGTGCCGGAGGCCAGCAGCAGCAGATCCGACGAACCGGCCGACCATAGGTTCAGCTGATCCCCCACCGGCGCGGCCAGGTGGATCTGGTCACCGACCGCGCAGCCGTACACCAGCCGCGACGACACCGCGCCGCCCGGCGCGGCCCGCACATGCAGCTCCAACGTGCCGTCGGCGCGCGGCGCGTTCGCCGGCGAGTAGTACCGCCACGACCGCACCGCCGGATGGGACACCCCGATCGACTGCCCCGGCGTGAACGGCAGCAGGTACTGCGGCCGCAACGTCAGCACCGCCACGTCGAACGTCCGCCGCTCGTGGCCGACGATCTCCGCCACCCACCACGGCGGGTTCACCGCCTCCGCCGCCTGCGCGGACTCCGACATCACCTGCGCGACCAGCCCGTACGCGGCAGTCCAGTCCTGCGCCAGCTCCTCCGTCCACTGCCCGGCGAGGAAATGCTGCAACGTCGACAGCAGCGCCTCACCCACCGCCGGATAGTGCTCGGCGCGGACCGCGAACTTCCGGTGATCGGCGCCGAGATCCTGCAGGAACCCGACGAGCCGGTCCAGCTGGTCCACGTTGGACACGATGTGCCCCAGCGCGGCGACCAGCCGGTCCCGCTGCCCCGCCATGTTCGTCGGGAACATCTGCCGGGTTTCCGGATGGGCCAGGAACAACGTCGAATAGAAATAGAGCGGAACCTGATCACCGTGCGCGGTGACCAGGGACCAGCTCTGCTTGAGTCGGGCGACGTCCACGCTCAGGCGCCCGCACGGTTCCCGCTGGCCACCACCTGGTCCTGCACCTGCGCCAGCACGCCCTGCACGTCACCGATGATGTCCGCCGGCACGCCCAGTTCGACCAGCGTCGCGGTGAGGTGCTCGCCGACCTTGACGTAATGCTCCAGCGGAATGTTCATCGGCTGGTGCGCCTCGGCCAGACCGCGGCCGCTGTACTCGTTCGGACCGCCGAGCACCACGGTCAGCATCAGCGCCAGGTGCCTGCGCTGACCCACCATGTCGACGTTGCTGAAGTAGCCAGCCAGCTCCGGGTCGGCCAGCACCTTGTCGTAGAACAGCTCGACGGCGGCCTTGACCGAACTGGCGCCACCGATGCGCTCGTAGTGCGAGACGGGGGTGGTCTCTTCCGTAACCGTCACGGTCGTTCCTTCCAGGTGAAGGGGGCGCGCGGGGTGGGCGCGCAGCGGTAGCGGCCGGCTGGCACGACGCCGCCTCGTCTGCCGCGACACCGGCGCCAGCCCAGGACCGCCGTGTGGGGACGATAGCGTGCCCGGTCGGACAGGTCACGGCCACCCTATCGGATTGCCGACAACACCCGATTACCCGAGGTGACGGTCATCCAGATGCCGCGTCAACAGAAGGCGACCAACCCATGACCAGCTGTGATCCATAATGGACGAGGCCACGAACTCGACCCACCATGGACCCCGGCACCCGCCCGTCGCCGCAGCTCGACCCTCGGCCGCTGACCAGCGGAAACGACACCACCACCGCCGCCCCGCACCGGTCCCGCCCACAGGACTTCCGCCCGCACGACGGCCACCACGATCCCGATCGCCCGATCACCCAGCGTCATCAACGACAGATCGCGCCGACCCTTTCGGTCCGACGCGATCACCACAGACCCGCAGCCCCCGCCGCCGGCTCAACCCGCCCGACGCCGCGCCCGACGCGCCGCCAACTCGTCCCCCACCGACGACGACGCCGGAGCCTCCGCGCCGCCCACCGCCTCGGCCGGCTCCGCCGGCAGGTGCGACAACGACCCCTGGATCTCCTTGAACGCCCCACCGATCGCGATGCCGAACACCCCCTGGCCGCCCTGCAGCAGGTCGACGACCTCCTCCGGGGAACGGCACTCGTACACCGTCGTGCCGTCCGAGATCAACGTGATCCCCGCCAGATCAGCCACGCCACGCGACCGCAACGCCTCGATCACCTTGCGGATGTTCTGCAACGACACCCCGGCGTCCAGCAGCCGCTTCACGACCTTCAGCACCACCAGGTCCCGGAACGAGTACAACCGCTGCGTTCCCGACCCCGTCGCCTCCCGGACACTCGGCACCACCAATGACGTACGCGCCCAGTAGTCCAACTGTCGGTAGCTGATCCCCACCGCGGAACACGCGGTCACACCCCGGTAGCCAACCGAGCCGTCACCGTCAGTCGCCGGATCAGGCGGCGCCACACCCGGCTGATCCTGGTGCGTACCCGGATCGGGATCTCGCGGCTCGTGCATCCGGACAACCTCCCCGCCAGTGCGGTGACACGTCGTTTCCGGGACGTGCACCCCTCGACACGGCAACCCTATAGCGACCTTCTGGGGTTACCAGGCAGGAACGGTCGCGACACGCCGCGCAGCCACAGAGAAGATCACCAGCAATACCGGGACATCACACACCGTGACCCCGGCGGCGGGTCGGCCGGTCACGCAGCCAGCCGGAACACGCCCGCTCAGCCGGCGAAATCCTCCGGCCGCACCTGCTCCAGGAACTCCCGGAACTTCTCCACCTCGTCCTCCTGCTCGTCGGGGATCACGATCCCCGCCTCGCTGAGGACCTCCTCGGCACAACGAATCGGCGCACCCACCCGCAACGCCAACGCGATCGAATCGCTCGGCCGGGCCGACACCCGCACCCCGTCCCCCAGCAGCAGATCCGCGTAGAAGACGTTCTCCTTCAACTCGGTGATCTCCACCGCCCGCAACGGCGCCTCCAGCGCCGCCAGCACGTCCCGCAGAAGATCGTGCGTCAACGGCCGGGCCGGCTTGACCCCCTGCTGCTCGTAGGCGATGGCCGTCGCCTCGACCGCGCCGATCCAGATCGGCAGATAGCGGTCGCCCTCGACCTCCCTGAGCAGGACGATCGGCTGGTTGCTGGGCAGCTCCACCCGAACTCCGACCACGCTCAGCTCGCGCACCGCCGCCTCCGTGTCGTTGTCACCTACGCCCGCACCGCGCCCTTCCCTGCACGGTACACGGACCGCCACACGGTCGTCCCATGCGCTACGTGCACCACGCGCCACACCAGAAAGGGGTTACCCCGGCAAGCCTACGACACGCTTCCCGGGGCAGATCTTTCCGCTCATCCCACCGCCGACACACCTCAACGACCCGGGCTCACCGACCCAACGTCGACCGCAACCCCACCCGCACCAGCGCCGCATGCAGCTGCTGCGACAACGCCACCAGCTCCCGCGCCGTCTCCGCCGCCCGCGCCCGCGCCGCCGGATCACTCTGCCGCGCCAACGGCGCCACCAACTGCGCGAACAGACCGACCTCCCGATCCGCCGCCGTCCGGTACGCCCGCAGGTGCCGCGGCTCCAACCCGTACGCCGCCAACCCCGCCACCGCGCTCGCGATGATCAGCGCGTCCGCGTCATACCAACCCGGCGGATCGGACACCAGCACCCCGAGCCGCTCCAACTCACCCAGCGTCGACTCGTCGATCCCGCTCCGGGCCACCAGATCGGCCCGCCCGAGCCGCACATCCGTCGACTCGGCGGGCTCCTCCGACATCCGACCCGGCACCTCGCCACCCGGACCGACCGCCACCAACGTCGGCCGCTGGCGACCCGGCCCCTCATCCGAGGCGTCCCACTCGGCCAGCTGGTCACGAATCACCCGCAACGGCAGGTACTGGTCCCGCTGCGCGGTCAGCACGAACCGCAACCGCGCCACATCGTCCCAGCTGTACTTCCGATACCCCGCCGCCGTCCGCTGCGGCTCCACCAGACCCTCGGCCTCGAGGAACCGCAACTTCGAAATGGTGGTGTCCGGAAACTCCACCCGCAACTGCCCCAGCACCTCGCCGATGCTCATCAGCGGTTGGGACCGGGCCGCCCCGGGCGGCGAGGAAGCCGCAGGCTCGTTCACCCCCGGCCGGCCTCCTCCTCCGGGCGCGGACCGGCGATGAACACCACCCGGAACTTACCGATCTGCACCTCGTCGCCGTTGCTCAGCGTCGCCGCCTCGACCCGCTCCCGGTTCACGTACGTGCCGTTCAGGCTGCCCACGTCCCGCACCGTGAACGTGCCACCGTCCCGGTGGAACTCGGCGTGCCGCCGCGACACCGTCACATCGTCGAGGAAGATGTCACTGTCCGGGTGCCGCCCACTCGTCGTCACATCGTGGTCCAGCAGGAACCGGGCACCCGCGTTCGGGCCTCGACGGACCACCAGCAACGCCATCCCGGGCGGCAACGAGCCGGACATGCGGCTCGGCACCACATCGGTGTCCGGGCCCTCCAGCACTTCGTCGAGCGAACCGAGATTGAGCGTCGAAGTGACGTCGAGTGGGGGGAACTCGTCGTCTGGGCGCGTCATGGGGACCACCTCACGGATCTGATCGGTCGGCGTCGGGTAATGGCGGGTCTGGCCGCCGGGCCGTTCACGCCCGGCGGCTGGCTCCCCGTGCCCGGGAAGGCAATTCCACAACGCTCAACTATTGGGTTCTCGGTCGACTGGGCGAGCCTAGCCAGCGCCGAAATGCAGGGCAACCGGACGCGCGAAGACAACTCCCGCCCCGGCACAGGCACCCTCAGCTCTCGGTGAGCTCGCGGTACGCAGCGGCGGTCAACAACCCGTCGACCGCCGTCGGATCATTCGGAGTGATCTCCAACAGCCAACCCGCACCGTACGGATCAGTGTTGATCACCTCAGGGGTGTCGCCGAGCGCCTCGTTACGCGCCGCCACCGTGCCACTGATCGGCGCGTAGATCTCCGACACGCTCTTCGTCGACTCGATCTCACCCAGCGACTCACCGGCCGCCACGACCGCGCCCTCGTCCGGCAACTGGACATACACGATGTCACCCAGCGCGTCCTGGGCGAAGTGGGTGATACCGACCCGGACACTGCCCGACCCGTCACCCACCACCCACTCGTGCTCGGCGGTGTATCGCAGATCCTCAGGAATCACCAGACGCGTCCTTCATCCATCGGTGCACCGACAATCCGGCGCGGCCGCGCCGGTCAGGAGACCGGACGGGCGTGTTCCAGCTTCATCGGACCATGCAGCGCCGAAACCTCGACAGTCCCACGATCCTCAACGATCACGTTACCGCCGTCACCTTGAACCGATGCGACCACCCCGCCGGGAATGTTGAGCGCGGTACGCATCGTCGCCGGATCACCGATCACCGTCACCGTGAACGGACCCACCAACCGATGCCCGTCCACCAGCAGCGCGCCGTTCTCACCGTCGAGGAAGTAGGTCGACGCGACGACCCGCACCACCGTCACCCGGTCACCACCGGAGATCTGCATCGCCTCCGCGCCGGCGCCCCGCAGCTCCTGCACCGCGTCCAGGACCCGGTTCGCCGTGATCGGCTTCCCACCCGCCTCGAACCGCACGCTCAGCCCCGGCCCCCGGGCCGGCAGGGTGCCCGCCAGGATGCCCAACTCGTCGGCCCGCCGGGTCGCCTCGTCCAACGCCGCCTGCCGACCCTGCTCACCCGAGCGCAGCTGACGCTGACTCTCCTCCAGCGACGCGATGTCCTGCCGCAGCCGGTTCTCCCGCGACTCCAGATCCGACAGGATCCGGACCAGGTCCTCCTGCCGGGTCGCCGCCAACGTCGGATCCGTCGACGTCGTCTTCAACTGCACCACCAGGGTGAACCCCAGCAACGCCAGCAGCACCGCGATCATCACCGAGGCCGAGCTCAACCGCTTCCCGCCCCTGGCGCCCGGCGCCTTGGTCACCACCGCCGCGCCGGCCGGGTCGTCCGGCCGGCCCTCCGCCGCGGCGTCCTCGGCCGGCGGCTCGCCGTCCGGCTCCGCCGGACCCTCGGGCACCAGCGGGCTCAGCTCGTCCGGGTCGGGCGCGTCCGGCCGCGGGTCATGCTCCCCCGCCGGCCCGGACGGCCGCTTCGGCTCCGACTGCGGCCAGCCGGTACCGGTCTCCTCGTCACTCATCGCCACAAACCTACGCCCGGAACAGGTGACGACGAATGGCCGCCACGTTCCCGAAGATCCGAACCCCGAGCACGACCACCACGCCGGTGGAGAGCTGACCACCCACCCCCAGCTGGTCACCCAGGTAGACGATCAGACCCGCCACCAGCACGTTCGAGATGAACGACACCACGAACTGCTTGTCGTCGAAGATCCGGTCGAGCTTCGCCCGCACCCCGCCGAAGACCGCGTCCAGCGCGGCCACCACGGCGATCGGCAGGTACGGCTGCAGAGCCGCGGGAACGGTGGGGTCGAGGTAGACCCCGAGGACCACACCGGCGATCAACGCCAGCACCGCGATCAACGGACACCTCCGGAGGGGCTGGGAGAGCTACCCGAGCCGGACGGCTCGGGAGACGACGAACGGTCGGCACCGGACCCAGACGGCGTCGGGTTCGGGCTCGGGCCCGCCGAGGGCTTGGCGTAGCGTAGCCGCGGCTCCGGAGCGGCCGGCAGGGTGATGTTGTTGGCGTCCCGCACCGTGAACGACAACCCGGTGTCCTGGGCGACCTTGCGCATCAGCAGCGCCGCCCCGCTGTCGTCGAACCGGTTCCGCATCCCGCCGGGCCCGATCGCCGACACCTCGTACGGCCCGGTGACCGGCCGGAAGTCCACCAGGATCGCCGCCCCCGCCGACCGGATGGTCGACGTCGCGGTCAACCGCTGCCCGTTGATGGCGATCGCCTCCGCGCCCGCGCTCCACAGGTCGTTGGCGACCCGCTGCAGATCGCTGTAGATCACCCGCGCCGGCCCGCTGCCCGCGCCGGTTACCGCGTCCGGATCCTTGGCCGCGTCGGCCAGCCGTACCACCACCCCGTCGCCGCGCACCCGCCCCAGACCGGTGCCCGCCTCCAGGTCGCGCAGCCGGGCCGCCTCGGAGCCGCTCAGCGCCGCGTCCCGCTGTCGGCCCACCTCCTCGCGCAGCTGGTCGGCCCGGACGGTCAACCGGTCGGTCTCGCCCTCCCGCTGCTTGATCTGCGCGACCAGCCCGGCGCGGGCCTGACTACGGCCCGGCTCCTCCGCCACCGTCTGGCGGTACGCCACCGCGAACAGGAAACCGACCGCGATGATCACCAGGATGGTCACCGGGCGGGCCAACCAGCCCCGCCAACCCGTCGACGCGCCGAGCCCTGCCGCTGCCGGCGGACCGCCGCGTCGGCGTACCCGGGGTCCAGCGGGTTGCGGAACAGCTCGGTCAGGAAGTCCGGGGCGTACACCCGCTCGGTGCGGCCAGGTTCGTCGCGTCGGGGCGCGGTCATGCCGCCGTTCCCCCGGACCGGGCCCGTACCGAGCGGACCAGTCGGGCGGCCTGCACCACGTACATCGCGCCGGCGACCCAGTAGAGAACCAGGCCCCACCACGCCAGCCCCCCAGCCGATCGCCCCCGGCGGCCGTCGCGGCGGCCGGGGACGCCGCCGCGAGCAGCAGGATCGGGAACGCGGCGAGCAGCAGGAAGGTGGCCGTCTTGCCGACGTAGTGCACCGGTGGTGGCCCGTAGCCGTGCCGGCGCAGCACCGCCAGCGAGCCCAGCAACAGCAGCTCGCGGGCCAGCAGTGCTGCGGTGAACTGCCACGGCACCACCTCACGGGCGGTGAAGGCGAGCAGCGTGGCCAGGATGTAGAGCCGGTCGGCGAACGGATCGAGCAGCTCACCGAGCCGGCTGACCTGGCGCATCCGGCGGGCGATCCAGCCGTCCACCCAGTCGGTGGTGCCGCCGATCGCCAGCACGACGAGGGCGGCGACGTCTGCCCGCTGCACCAGGAAGAGGTAGAGGAACAGCGGTACGCCCAGCAGCCGGACGAAGCTGATCAGATTCGGCAGGGTGAGGACCTGGTCGCCCGCGACCGTGCCGTCGGAGCTCTGCGGAGGCTCTGACCGAGCCGGCCGACGCGACACCGAAACCTCCCCCCGCAGCACGGTCCGGCATCCGACGAGGTCGGACGCTACGGATGGACGTGCGCGTAACCGGGCCGACGTTGTCGGCGCCTCCGTGATCCCGGGCCGGGACCTCCCCTGCGCGCCCTCGATCCTGTCGATCTCGGGCCGCTGATTTGCGCTGCCACTATATCGGGCTCGGGTGGCGGCTCCTGTCGTGAGCGTCTTTGGGCATGTTGCTGTCGGTTTTCGGTGGTGTACGGCACTACCGCTGAAGCGTCCTAGGATAAAAGGGAAGCAGCTGCAGCGAGGGCTTCGGCTTCTTTTCGGGCGGGGATGCGGCCGTTCAGGCGGTGCGGGCCGGGGAGTCGGCCTGCGCATCGGCGGTCACCGTCGCCGCCTGACCGAAAGCCAGCAGGGCGATCAGCAACTCATCTTGCACCCGGTCCGGCATCCGGTCCAGGACGGCCTGCACCGCCTGATGCCGGCGCTCCTGAAGCTCGCGCAGCAACGTCTCGGCCGCCGCGGTCGGCACCAGGCGCACCTCCCGCCGGTCGCGGGGGTCCGCCACCCGGCGCAACAGGCCGGTGGCCTCGAGTCGGTCACAGAGTCGGCTGGCCGAGGACGGTACGACCTCCAGCAGCTCGGCCAGCCGGTTGACGTTGGTCTCCGGCCGGGTGCTGATCAGCGAGAGCACCCGCAGCTGGGTCGGCGGGACGGTGACGTGGCGCCGGGTCGTGGCGGAGTCGAGCACACCGATGAGTGCCTCGGCCGCCGCATCGATCGCCGCGGCAAGATTCGGAGGTCGCTCCACCCGATGTCCCCTGCGATTGTCCCGCTCGATTTTCGCTGCCCGGTCCGACTACCGCTCGTACCCGCCGTCCCGGCCACCGGAGCCGCGCCAGTCCAGGCAGACGACGACGGCGTCATCGCGGAGGTCGGCGTCCTCATGCTAGGCGTGCAGTTCGCGCATTACCGTACCAACTGCCTCGGTGACCGGCCGCAGCCGTGTGGCCCGCATGGACCGGGCCATGGTGAGCCGCTCCCGGCGCCGGGCCCGCCGGTCAGCCGGTCGGTGTCCCGGTCGGCGGCGCGCAGCGCCACGGCGATGTCGCCGGCCCGTTCGAGGGTGGCCGGGGTGGGCGTTCGGGGCAGCTAGATCAGCAGCACCCGAGCGCTCCCCCCACACCGACAGCGGCAGGTAGATCCGGCACCGGCCGTCCTCGCTGGCGTCCAGCACCGGCTGCTGGCTGCTGAAGCAGCGCTGCGCGACGCCGGCGCAGGTCAGGAAGCCGGCGGCGGGCAGATCCGGGTCCAGCACAGGCCAGAGGCCGCTGATCCGGTAGTCGGCGATGAACACGTCGGTACGCGACGCGGCCAGCTTCATACGGAGGACGTCGCCGGGCCACGAGGCGGTCTTCCCCACGGCCGGGAAAGCCCGCCGCGCGACGAACATGGCCAGATGGGGGGGGTCAGCCGACCGGCTTCACCGCGACCGCGCCGAAGAAGGCGTCCGGCACCTCGCCCGGCGGACCGTCCGCGCGCCAGTGCGCGACCGGACGAACCCCGTCGTCGGTGGGCACCCACCGGCCGAGCAGCGGACCGAGCGACGCCGGCGGGCGCATCCGGAACGCCGGACCCATCATGGCCAGCGCCTCGGGGTACGCGGCGAGTTCCTCGCCGTCGATGTCGACCGCCAGGAAGCTGCCCGGGGCGACCGCCTCGTAGAGCTCGTCCAGGGTGCGGGCGAGCGTCTCGTCGTCGAGGAAGGCCGCGAGGCCGAGGAAGATCACGCCGACCGGCCGCCGGCCCCACCCCGGCACGAACCGGTGCAGCTGGGCCGGGTCCACCGTGCCGATGTCGGTCGCGTCGCCGTAGCCGTACCCCGCGCGGTCGCTGTCGGCCAGGATCCGCTGACCCAACCGGATGGCGACCGGGTCGACGTCGGTGTAGAGCACGGTCGCCTCCGGGGCCACCTCGTGCACGTTGCCCCGGGTCGGCACCCCTGCGCCGAAGACCAGGAAGCTGTCCACCCCGGCCTCGGCGATGGCCCGGACGGCCCGGCCGAGGAAGGCGCGCAGCGCCCGGAACACCGGCGGGCACGGCCCGTACGCCGCCTCGAAGGCGTGCGCCGCCGCGACGTCGACCGGGTAGTGGTGCTCCCCGCCGAGCCAGAAGTCGATCATGCGGGCGGTGCTCGGCTGGTCGGGCTCGGCCATCGACGCCACTCCCTCTCGGATGGTGGCCGCCAGCGTACCGACCGGGTGGCCTGGACGGTATCGCCCGCGACGAAGCCGTACCGCCCCCGATACTGGCCTCCGGCGGCGGCCAGGAGGTGCGGGGGCGTGAACTCGGCGAGCGGCGCGGCGGTGGTGGTCGGCGTGGACGGCTCGGAGCCGGCGCTGCGCGCGGTCCGCCTCGCCGCGGCCGAGGCGGACGCCGTAACCGCCGACTGCGGGTCGTGCACGGCTTCATCTGGCCGCTGCTGCGGGTCCCGGTAGACCCGCTCGGCGACGGGCCGCCGAAGGGTGGGCTGCGCGGGCAGGCCGCGGACCTGGTCGCGACGCGGTCGCCGAGGCCGAATCGGTCGCGCCCGGGCTGCGCGTCTCCGGGGAGATCATCGACGGCGAGGCGTCGGCGGTGCTGGTGGGCGAGTCCCCCACCGCGGCGATGATCGTGCTCGGGGACCGGGGGCTCGGCGGCTTCGGCGCGCTGGTGATCGGCTCCGTCGCGATCCAGGTGGCCTCGTACGCGGAATGCCCGGTGCTGGTCGCCCGCGGCGCGGAGCACGCCGGCGGACCGGTCGTGGTCGGCGTCGACGGCTCGGCGCCGTCCCGGGCCGCGGTGGAGTTCGCGGTCGAGGAGGCGGCGTTCCGGGGCACCCGACTGCGCGCCCTGCACGCCTACCAGCACCCGGTCTCCGAAAGGGCGGGCGACATGCAACCCCTGGTGTACGAGGAGAACCAGCTGCGTGGCGAGGAGGACCGGGTGGTCGCCGAGACGCTGACCGGCCTGACCGAGCGGTACCCGCAGGTCCCGGTCACCCGCGAGACGGTGCGCGGCCGGCCGGTGCGTGTGCTCGCCGAGGCGTCCCGCGACGCCCAGCTGGTGGTGGTCGGCGGCCACGGACGCGGTGAACTCAGCGGGCTGCTGCTCGGGTCGGTCAGCCAGGGCGTGCTGCACCACAGTGGGTCTCCGGTCGCCGTGGTCCGGGCCTGAGGCGGGGTTGGTCCGCCTCCGGGCGGGTAGACGGCCCGGGCACGCCACATGGCGAGGACGACGAGGAGGCAGCGATGCCAGGACCACGGCCGGGCAGCAACGCGTACGACAAGGAACGTGCGCGGCTGCGAGACCTGATCGAGCAGTCCGGACGGGCGGCGGACCAGGAGGCGAACCAGGTCGCCAACCGGATTCTGCAGGAGGACCGCGGACAACGCGGCATCGTCCGGGGGGAACGGACGTTCGGGCCGAAGGGCGAGCGCGAACCCGGCGACCCGAAGTGAGGACGGCCGAGCTGGTCGACGGGGCCATCGCCGGTGCGGTGGGCAGCGTGGCGCTGAACATCGTCAGCTTTCTGGACATGGTGGCCCGGGCCGCCCGGCGAGCAGCACCCCGGAGGAGACCGCCCGCCGGCTGACCGGGGTGGCGCACGTGGACCTGGGGCCCGAGGACCGGGCGGCGAACCGCCGTTCGGGCCTCGGGCCCCTGCTGGGGTACGGCGTGGGTATCGCCGCCGGCGCCGCCTACGGGCTGCTGGCGGGCCGGCGCCGCCCGCCGACACCGCTGGCGGTGGCGCTGCTGGGCGGGAGTGTGATGACGCTCTCGGACGGCTCGATGACCGCGCTGGGCGTGACCGACCCGCGGCGGTGGCGACGGGTGGACTGGCTGTCCGACATCATCCCGCACCTCGGGTACGGAATGGCGGCCGCTGCCACCTGGAACCGGCTGCGACCGCCCGCCCGCCGCGGGTGTTAGCCCCGCGCGTCGCTCTCGTCGTCGGCGACCGACCTACCGGCCGGTCCGTACGGCGACACCTGGCCCTTCGGTACGGGTCGCCCCCGGTCGCCCTGCGACGTGCCCCGGTTGGCGGGGTGGCCCGCCGCGCCGGGACCCTTGCTGTCCTGGACGGTCGGGTTTTTCCCGTTGCGGCGCATCTCGGGCTGCTGCACGTTCGTCACGGGTGTCTCCTTCCGGGTGGGCGGCACGCGGCGTCGACCGCGTCCGGGGGTCGGTTACCCGTCGCCGTCGAGCGCATTCCGGCCGGGGACCCATGTCGGTTGGCCGCGGGGCGGCTAGCCGGGCGCGCTGCGGGTACATCTGGGCGATGGGCGACGATCGCACGACGGCGCGGGTCCTGCTGGACCGGCAGGGACGCACATACGCCGAGGAGGCCGGGATCACCCTGGCCGACCGCCCGGCACCCCTGTACCAGCTGCTGGTGCTCGCCACCCTGCTGAGCACCAGGATCCGGGCCGGCGTGGCGGTGGCCGCCGCCCGGGAACTGTTCGCCGCCGGCTACCGCACCCCGCAGGCGATGGAGGCGGCCAGCTGGCAGGACCGGGTGGACGCGCTCGGCCGCGGGCACTACCGGCGCTATGACGAGCGGACGGCGACCATGCTCGGCACCGGCGCTCGGCTCTGCCTCGAACGGTGGCACGGCGATCTGCGGCGGATGCACCGGGACGCCGGCGCGGAGCCCACCGCCTTGCGCCGGCTGCTCTGCGAGTTTCCCGGCATCGGGCCCACCGGCGCGGACATCTTCCTGCGGGAGGCGCAGACGGTCTGGTCCGACGTCCGCCCGTACGCCGACCGGCGGACGCTGGCCGGGGCGAAACGGCTCGGCCTGCCGGCCTCACCCGGCGGGTTGGCCGGCCTGGTCGGCGACGCCGACTTCGGCCGGCTCGCCTCGGCGCTGGTCCGGGTGGCGCTCGGCGAGGAGTCGGCCGGCGAGGTGAGTCGCACCGCCGCCAGCCGATGACCCCGTCCGCACGCCGGTGACCCGGCCCGGCGGGGGTGCGCCCGCCGGGCCGGATGTCACTTGACCGGCTTGTCGCCCGGCTTGGTCAGGTACCACACCAGCAGCGCGGCCAGCACGGCGAGCAGGATCACTCCGCCGGAGACACCCTTGCCCTCGTCCGGGCTGCGGCCGGTGATGCCGAAGTAGACCACCGCCAGCCCGGCGAGCAGCGCGACGAACGTCCGCATTCCTCGGTCCTTCACGCCCGGACCGTATGACCGCGGCGTCCCGGGACGGGGCCGTTCCGGCCCGGTTCCCCCTTCCGGGTGGCGGGTGCCGTTCGCGGACCAGCGGTCGGCTCACGACCCTGGCACGCCGGGGCCTCCACCGCCCCGGGACGCAACCGTCAGCGGCCCACCGCCTCGCCGCGCAGCCGGACCCGACGGATCGCCCGGTCCGCCACCTCGACCACCTCGGCGGTGAGCCCGGGCAGCCGGACCGTCTCCCCCGGACCGGTCGGCAGGTGGCCGAGGCCGGCGAGCACCAGACCGGCCACCGTGGTGTACTCCCGGGACGGCGGAAAGGTCAACCGCACCCCGACGTCCCCCAGGTCGTGCAGCGGGAAGTCGCCGGGCACCAGCAGCGCCCCGTCCGGCTCCCGGGTCACCGTGGAGACGTCCCGGTCCGTCTCGTCGTACAGCTCACCGACGACCTCCTCGAGCAGGTCCTCCATGGTGACCAGGCCGTCGATCCCGCCGCGCTCGTCGATCACCAGCGCCAACTGCTGGCGTTCCTGGCGCAGCTGACGCATGGCGTCCGCCACCGGCAGGGTCGCCGGCAGCAGCAACGGTGGTCGGGACCGCTCACCGACCGTCGCCCCGGCGGCGTCGACCAGATCCCGGATGTGCACCACGCCGCACACATCGTCCAGCCCACCCGGCCCGGTGACCGGGGCCCGGGACCGTCCCGTCGCGGCGAGCCGGCGCATCCCCTCCGGCGCGGCCAGGGTGGCGGGCAGGGCGGTGACGTCCCGCCGGGCCACCAGGATCTGCCGCAGCGTACGGCCGGTGATGTCGAACGCCCCGGTGAGGATCTCCCGCTGCTGCGCCGACAGGCCCCGCTGGCTGACCAGCATCTCGCGCAGTTCCTCCTCGGTCACCTCCTCCCGCCGGGCCCGGGGATCCCCGCCGGCCAGCCGGACCACCACGTCGGTGGCACGGCTGAGCAGCCAGACGGCCGGCCGGGAGAGCCGGGCCAGCAGGTCCAACGGGCCGGCGCTGCGCAGCCCCCCACCGCTCGGCGCGCTGCATCGCCAGCCGTTTGGGCGCCAGCTCGCCGACGACCAAGGTGACGAAGGTGAGCGCCACGGTGACCACGATGATCGCGGCCGGTCGAGCAGCCCGACCGAGGAAGCTCAGCGGCCCGACCAGCGGCTCGGCCAGGGAGACCGCGGCGGCGGCCGAGGCGAGGAAGCCGGCCAGGGTGATGCCGAGCTGGATGGTGGCCAGGTAGCGGTTCGGGTCGCGGGCCAGCCGGGCCAGCCGGGCACCGGAACGGGTGGCCCGGCCGAGCCGGCGTACCTGCCCCTCCCGCAGCGACACCAGCGCCATCTCGCTGCCGGCCAGCGCGGCGTTGACCAGGACCAACGCAGCGATCAGCGCGAGCTGCGCGAGATGACCGCCCACCGCGTACCCCCGTCCGCCGTGCCCTCAGGCCACTCAACCGCAGCGCGACCGGCCCCGGGGGCGGTTCGGCGGTCAGTCGGCCTCCAGGTCGTCCAGCGAGATCGCGTGGGTCATCAACCACCGGGCCAGCGCCGACATCCCGAACAGCCACAGCGGGGCCGACTCGGTGGTGCCGTTGGTCGCGAAAATGGCGAACCGCAGGTCCGGCGCCCGGTACGCCTCGATCCGCCACCGGTGGTTCTTGTCCCGCCAGACCGCCGAAGGGTCCATGGCGTCACGGTAGGGGACGGCGCGGCAGCTCCGGGGCGGCTTGACCGCACCGGGCGCCCGGGCGCACCCGCCGCCACGGTCGCGGTCTCAATGGTCAGACCGGCGGCGGGGTCACGATCACGCGGCTGTCGTCGGCAGCCGGCGGGTGGCACCCCGCCGGTCAAGCAGCTCCAGTAGCGGCACGGCGACCCGCCGGGTGGTGTCCAGCGCCTGCCGCGCGGCGCTGAGCGTGAACGGCTGCGGCAGACCGGCCAGCACCCGGACCGCGTCGTCGACCGCGCCGGACAGCAGCACCACGTTCTCCGCCAGCCGCAGCAGCGCCCCGGCGCGGACGGCGGCGCCGATCTCCCGGGTCCCCAGGCCGAGCGCGGCGAGGCGGTCAGCCTCCGGTGCCCGGAACGGGCGGGTCGCCCAGGTCGGCGCGGAGCCGGTCGACCGGCGCGGGTGACCGGTGCCGGCAGCGCGTCGGTGGCTGCGGCGGTGACCCGACCACCGGAGATCCGCAGCGGCGGCCGGACCAGGGCCTCGACCAGCGCGCGATCGGGCAGGTCGAGGCGCTGCCGCAGCACGTCCACCGGTACGCCCGGTTCCAGCGAGTGGTCCCGGGCGTACCCGGCGGTCTCCTCGACCAAAAGGTCACCGAGGCGGCGCCAGTGGGCGGGGTCGGCGTGCCAGTCGCCGGCGACCGGACGGGTGCTGACGTGCACGCCCATCCGGATCAGCTCGGTCGCCCGGGCCAGCGACCGGCGGCGCAGCTCGGCGCGGAGCCGGTCGACCGCGCGGGTGACCGGTGCCGGCAGCGCGTCGGTGGCTGCGGCGGTGACCCGACCACCGGAGATCCGCAGCGGCGGCCGGACCAGGGCCTCGACCAGCGCG
>JAEVHO010000079.1 GCA_016802835.1 Micromonospora sp. ATA32
CCCGGGGGTCGCCGGGGCGGCCTCCCCGGTTGGTCGCGGTGCACGCCGAGGCGACCAGCAGCAGGGGTACGACCAGCGCAGCGAGCCGCCGGTTCACGGGGCCTCCGCCGCGACGGCCTGCTGCGGCACCAGCTCCGGGTCGACCCCTGCGGCAATCGCGAGGTCCCGGGCCCGGGGGCCCTTGAGCAGCTTGGCGGCTGCCGCCGGCTCGGTCGGCCCGGTGCCGTACGACGGGCAGAGCTTCGTCAGCGTGCAGGCACCGCAGGCCGGCTTGCGGGCATGGCAGACCCGACGGCCGTGGAAGATGATCCGGTGCGAGAGCATGGTCCACTCCCGCTTCGGGAAGAGCGCGCCGATCTCGTGCTCGATCTTGACCGGGTCGGTCTGCCCGGTCAGCCGCCACCGCTGCACCAGTCGCTGGAAGTGGGTGTCGACGGTGATCCCGGGGATGTCGAAGGCGTTGCCGAGGATGACGTTGGCGGTCTTGCGGCCGATCCCCGGGAGCGTCACCAGGTCGGCCAGCCTGCCGGGGACCCGGCCGCCGTACCGCTCGACCAGGGCCTGACCGAGCTTGATCAGCGAGTCGGTCTTGTTTCGGTAGAACCCGGTCGGCCGGATCAACTCCTCCAGCTCGCCCCGGTCCGCGCCCGCGTAGTCGGCGGCGGTCAGGTAGCGGGTGAAGAGCTTCGGAGTGACCTCGTTGACCTTCTTGTCCGTGCACTGCGCGGAGAGGATCGTCGCGACGGCGAGTTCCAGCGCGTTGGAGTGGTCGAGTTCACAGTGCGCGTCCGGGTGCGTCTCGGTGAGCACCCGGCCGATCCGCCGGGCGCGGCGGGTGCGGCCGAGGTCGGTCTCGGTGGCGCCGGGAGAACTGATGGTCACGCCGGCCAGCCTACGTCGCGCGACCGACGCTCCGTCCGCCACGCGCGGCCGAGCCGGCGCGCCGGGCCGAACCCGGGCCGGGTCCGATGCGCATCCGGCTCGACGCCGCGGGCTGGGTCGGTCAGTTGGCGCCCGGCGCGCTGATCGCGCCGTCGCGCCGAGTGGCGCCGGTCTTCGGGAAGTCGGTGCTGGTGAGCTGCGTGACCAGGCCGAGGCCCCGGTCGTCCCGGTCCATCGTCGGCTTGCCGGCCCCGTTCATGTACGTCGAGGTCAGCGTGCCGCCGGCGAAGCTGCCGTCGGGCTTGAGCGACACCTTCAGCACCCCGCCCCAGCCCAGCCGGCCGGAGTTGCTGAGCGCGTTCCCGCCGCCGGCGAAGTTGCCCAGGCTGTACGCGATCAGGCGACCCTGGTAGAACTCCATGCCCCGCAGCACGTGCGGCCCGTGCCCGACGATCAGGTCGGCGCCGGCGTCGATCATCGCGTGGGAGAACGTGACCGGGTCGCCCCGGTTCTCGCCGAGGAACATCTCGGTGCCGGGCCGGACCCGGGTCTTGTCGGCGCCCTCGCCGCCCATGTGCACCTGCACCACGACCAGGTCCGCCATGGTGGCCGCCTTGGCGACGACCGCCTTCGCGGCGTCGATGTCGATCAGGCTGTTGGACCAGACGTATGAGGAGAAGCCGGCGACCGCGACCTTGACGCCCTTGACGTCGACCACGGTGATCTGGTCCGGCGCCCCGGTGGGCTTGAGCCCGTGCTCCTGCAGGGCGCGCTGGGTGTTCTCGTAGCCCCTCGGGCCGTAGTCGTACCCGTGGTTGTTGGCCTGGTTGAGCACCTGGAAGCCGGCGTCGCGCAGGTGCGCCGCGTACTCGGGTGGGGCCCGGAACTGGAAGCAGCGGGTGGAGGTGGCCCCGCACTTGCCGGTGCCGGTGTCCTCGGTGAGCGGCTCCTCCAGGTTCCCCATCACCAGGTCGGCCTTCAGCGCCTCCTTCACCGAGTCGAAGAAGCCCTCGCCGCCGCCTGCGGGCAGCCGGGACGGCGCGTTGCCCATGATGATGTCGCCGGTCGCGGAGAGCGAGATGGTCTCTCCCGCCGCCGCGGCCGGAGTGCTCGGCTTCGGAGTGCTCGGCTCCGGGGAGCCGGTGGCGCCACCACCCGAGCCGGGCTGCCAGACCGGAGCGGCGTCGGGCCCGGACACGCAACCGGCGGCGAACAGCACGACGAGCAACGCGCCGAGGGCGGAGACGACACGCCGACGGCGGCTGGCGGAAGGTGCGGAAGCGGACATCGTTCGCGACCCTACCGGGTAGGTAAGGCCCCCACGACCGCCGATCGGTCGGAAGTTCAGCTGGTCCGTCGGTCCGACCAGGGGACCACCTCGCCGCGCCCACCGGCCAGGACGGCGGCGTGCACGGCCCGGGCCAGCGGGGCACCCCAGGCGGAGCGGGGACCGCCGTAGGCGACCGGTTCACCCTCGTCCGGGCAGAGCACGGTGACCGCGTCGGTGGGCGTGCCGGTGGCCGGCAGGCCCAGCTCTCCGATCGCCTGCGCCTTCGCCTCGGTGGCGGTGGCCACCGCGTTGACCAGGGCGGCGTCACCGAGCCGGGCCGGGACGTACACCACGATGTTGACCGTGCCGACCCGCTGGGCGAGCGCCGCCGGCGCCGGTGCGGCGGCCCAGACCGGGGTGCCCAGCCCGACCGTCGCCCAGACCCGCACGCCGGTGTCCGTCTGGGCCACCACCTCGGCGACGTCGACCCCGGTCAGCAGGCCGACCCCGGGTCCGTCGAGGTCGAGCCGGTCGGCCAGCTCGGCCAGGTGGGCCGCCGGGTCGTCCCGGTGGTACGACATGCGCACGTCGCGTTGACCACCCACTGCCGTACGCCGAGCCCGCCGCCGAGGGGCGCGGAGCTGACCGCCCGCAGTGGCCGGTCGGCCCGCCAGACCAGCAGCGGGATGTCCCACCCGTCCTCGGGTCGGGTGGTCAGGATGGGCTCGCTCAGCACGTGGTGACCCTACGGCCCACGCCCGCGCGGTGCGCCGCGGCCGGCGCGCGCGGATCATAGTCGTTGTTCAGAACGGCGGGGTTACGCCCAACGATCAAGATTCCAGGGGTGCGCCTCTGATTCAAGCTCACGTGCGCCTAGACTTGGCGGCGCGCGAGGGATCAGCGGACGGCGGACCCGGGCCGACGGACGGCACGCGCAGGCGGAGGTGCGCGATGGACGAGGTACTGGCCCGCAGCGGGATCTTCCAGGGAGTCGACCCGGAGGCTGCCGAGGCGCTCGCCAAGGAGATGGAGACGATCGAGGTCCGCAAGGGCGAGATCGTGTTCAACGAGGGCGAGCCCGGTGACAGTCTCTACATCCTCCTGTCCGGCAAGATCAAGGTTGGTCGCCGGGCAGCGGATGGTCGGCAGAACCTGATCGCCGTGATGGGGCCGTCGGACATGGTCGGCGAGCTGTCGCTCTTCGACCCAGGTCCGCGTACGGCCACGGCCACCGCGGTCACCGACACCCGCCTGGTCCGTCTGCGCAAGCAGGCGCTGCGGCCCTGGCTGAACAACCGGCCGGAGATCGCCGAGCAGCTGCTCCGGGTGCTGGCCCGCAGGCTGCGCCGGACGAACGACTCGCTGGCCGACCTGATCTTCACCGACGTGCCCGGTCGGGTGGCCAAGAACCTGCTCCAGATGGCCGGTCGGTTCGGCACCCGCGACGGCGGCGTGCTGCGGGTGACCCACGACCTGACCCAGGAGGAGATCGCCCAGCTCGTCGGCGCCTCCCGGGAGACCGTCAACAAGGCGCTGGCCGACTTCGCCTCGCGCGGTTGGCTGCGGCTGGACGGCAAAAGCATCATCATCCTCGACCCGGAGCGTCTGGCCCGCCGCGCGCGGGTCTGAGCCTTCTTCGGACCAACGCCAGGGACCGCCACCGTGCGGTCCCTGGCGGCTGTCTGCCGGCCGCAGAACCGCTCGACACCCGCTGCGGGGGCCGGGCAGGCTGAGCGGATGCTGGAACATGTCGCCGTCCTCTCCGACATCCACGGGGCACTCCCGGCGCTGGAGGCCGTGCTGGCCGAGCCGGACGTCGCCGCCGCCGACCTGATCGTGCTCACCGGCGACATCGCGGCCGGTCCGCAGCCGGTCGAGGTGCTGGAGCTGCTGGCCGACCTCGGCGAACGGGCCTGCTGGGTGCGCGGCAACGCCGACCGGGAGCTGGCCGAGTCGCGTGCCGGCAGGCCGACCGGGATCGCCGTCTCGGACTGGGCAGCCGGGCAGCTCCGCGACGACCAGCTCGCCCGGCTGGCCGGGCTGCCGCTGACGGTCACCCTGCCGGTCGCCGGGCTGGGCGAGGTGCTCTTCTGCCACGCCACCCCGCGCGACGACGAGGAGGTCGTGCTCGTCGACTCACGGATGGACCGGTGGGCGGAGGTGCTCGCCGGGGTGCCGCCGCAGGTGGGCACGGTGGTCTGCGGGCACACCCACATGCCGTTCATCCGGCTCGCCGACCGCCGCCTGGTGGTCAACCCGGGCAGCGTCGGGATGCCGTACGGCGGTGCGGGCGGGTACTGGGCCCTGCTCGACCCCGGGGTGCAGCTGCGCCGCACGGCCTTCGACGTCGACGCCGCGTGCGCCCGGGTCGCGGCCGAGTCCGACTTCCCGGACGCGGCCGGGTGGGCCGACGAGTACCTGCGCTCCCGGCCCAGCGACGCCGACGCGCTCGCCGTCTTCGGCCCCCGCGACGGCCGCTGACCCCCGACGGCGCCAACGCCGCGGAGCCCTGAGCGGGCGGCCCGGCCTGCAACAGGAAAAAGTCAGGCTTGACTGTTTGTTTCGGCGGCGGCACGCTGTTCCCGTGCCCACCGCATCGACCCGCGTCCCTCAACAGGAGCGCAGTCGCGCCACCCAGGCCCGGCTGCTGGAGGCGACCGTCGAGTGCCTGATCGAGCACGGCTGGTCCGGCACCACGACGACGGTGGTCGCGGCCCGGGCCGGCGTCTCCCGGGGTGCTCAGCTGCACCACTACCCGACCAAGGCCGCCCTGGTGACCGCCGCCGTCGCCCACCTCGCCGAGCGACGCGCGGTCGAGCTGCGCACCGAGGCGGACGCACTGCCGGCCGGCCCGCGCCGGCTCGACCGGGTGGTCGACCTGCTCGGTGCCGCGTTCACCGGCCCGCTCTTCGTCGCCGCACTCGAACTCTGGGTGGCCGCGCGCACCGACCCGGAGCTGCGGGACGCCCTGGTGCCGCTGGAGACGCGGCTGGGCCGGGAGATGCACCGGCTCACGGTCGAACTGCTCGGCGTCGACGAGCGCCGCCCCGGCGTCCGGGAGGCCGTGCAGACCACCCTCGACCTGCTCCGCGGGCTCGGCGTGGCCAACCTGCTCTCCGACGACTCACCCCGCCGCACCGCCCTGCTGAACACCTGGAAACGACAGCTCACCATCCTGCTCACGCCCTGACCGGCCCACCCCGACCGGCCACACCCGACCCGGAGGCACCATGGTCGACCTGAAGGACCTGCTCGCGGATCTGGCCGACGAGTCCGAGCAGCTGGACAGCCTGGTGAGCCCGCTGTCAGCGGCCGACTGGGCGCGGTCCACCCCGGCGCCCGGGTGGAGCGTCGCCCACCAGATCGCCCACCTCGCCTGGACCGACCACGTGGCCCTGCTGGCCGCCACCGACACCGGGGCGTTCTACGCCTCGATCACCTCGGCGCCGATCGACCCGGCTGGTCGACGACGGCGCGGAGCAGTTCCTCGCCCCGCCGGCCGAACTGCTGGACCGTTGGCGGGCCGGCCGGGCGGCGCTGTCGTCCGCCCTCGCGGCCGTCCCCGCCGGGGAGAAGCTGCCCTGGTACGGCACCGGCATGTCGGCCACCTCGATGGCCACCGCCCGGATCATGGAGACCTGGGCGCACGCCGAGGACGTCGCCGACACGCTCGGCGTCACCCGCCCCCCGACCGCCCGGCTGCGGCACATCGCCCACCTCGGCTTCCGTACCCTCGGGCACGGCTTCGCCGCCCACGGCCGTCCGGTGCCGACAACGCCGGTCCGGCTCGACCTCGCCAATCCCGACGGGGCGACCTGGAGCTGGGGGCCGGCGGACGCGCCGGACCGGGTCACCGGCCCGGCACTCGACTTCTGCCTGCTGGCCACCCAGCGCCGGCACCGCGCCGACCTGGCCCTGGTCGCCACCGGCCCGGTCGCCGACGAGTGGCTCGACGTGGCCCAGGCGTTCGCCGGCCCACCCGGCGCCGGCCGCGAGCCGGGGGCCGCCGGCCCCGGAGCGCCGGCATGAGCGGCCCGCTGCGGGTCGGCAACGCTCCGGCTTCTACGGCGACCGGTTCACCGCCTGGCGGGAGATGCTCGACGGCGGCGAGTTGGACGTGTTGACCGGCGACTACCTGGCCGAGCTGACCCTGCTGATCCTCGGCCGGGACCGGCTGCGCGACCCGGGCCTCGGCTACGCGAAGACCTTCCTCCGCCAGCTGGAGACCTGCCTCGGCACCGCGCTGGAGCGTGGCGTACGGATCGTGACCAACGCCGGCGGGTTGAACCCCGCGGCCTGGCCGCCGCGATCGGGTCGCTCGCCGACCGGCTCGGCCTGACGGCCCGGATCGGGTACGTCGAGGGCGACGCCCAGCAGCGCCCGGACGCGCTGACCGCGAACGCGTACCTCGGCGCGTTCGGGATCGCCGCCTGCCTCGACGCCGGCGCGGACGTGGTGGTGACCGGCCGGGTCACCGACGCCTCCCTGGCGGTCGGGCCCGCCATCGCCCGGTTCGGCTGGGGACGCGACGACCTGGACGCGCTCGCCGGCGCGACCGTCGCCGGGCACCTGATCGAGTGCGGCGCCCAGGTCACCGGCGGCAACTTCAGCTTCTTCACCGAGCTGCCGGACGGTGGCCACGCCCCGGCTTCCCGATCGCCGAGATCCACCCCGACGGCTCGTCCGTGCTCACCAAGCACCCGGGCACCGGGGGCGCGGTCACCGTCGAGACGGTCACCGCCCAGCTGCTCTACGAGATCGGCGGGCCGGCGTACCTCGGCCCGGACGTGGTCACCAGGCTGGACACGGTCGCGCTCACCCCGGACGGCCACGACCGGGTACGCGTCTGCGGCGTCCGGGGCACCCCGCCACCGGACAGCCTCAAGGTCGGCGTCAACAACCTCGGCGGGTTCCGCAACTCGATGACGTTCGTCCTCTGCGGACTCGACATCCCCGCCAAGGCCGCGCTGGTCCGCGCACAGCTCGAGGAGTCGGTGGGCAAGGAGGGGCTGGAGTTCACCCTGGCCCGCACCGACCATCCCGACGCCGCCGACACCGAGGCGGCCAGCGCGCTGCTGCACGTACACCTGCGAGACGGTGACCGGGCACGGGCCGGGCGGGCGTTCTCGGCGGCTGCGGTGGAGCTGGCCCTGGCCTCCTATCCCGGCTGCACCCTCACCACGCTGCCCGGTGACGCCACCCCGTACGGCGTCTTCACCGCCGACACCGTGCCGCAGGGCGCGGTGGCCCACCTCGCCGTGCTCCCGTCCGGCGAGCGGTTGCCGATCCCGCCGCCGCAGCACACCAGGGGGTACGCCGAGGTCGCCGCCGTCGCACCCGCACCGGCCGTCGCGGCGTCGGTGGGTGCGACCCGGCGTGCGCCGCTCGGGGAGCTGGTCGGGGCCCGCTCGGGCGACAAGGGCGGCGACGCGAACCTCGGGGTGTGGGCCCGCACCGACGCCGGACACGCCTGGCTTCGCGGCTGGCTGACCGTCGAACGGCTGGCCGAGCTGCTGCCGGAGACCGCCCCGCTGACCGTCGAGCGGTACGAGCTGCCGAACCTGCGCGCGGTCAACTTCGTGATCCGCGGGTTGCTCGGTCAGGGGGTGGCCGCCTCCACCCGGTTCGACCCGCAGGCCAAGGCGCTCGGCGAACTGCTCCGCTCCCGCGTCGTCGACCTCCCTGCCGACCTGCCCACCGGCCCGCCCGCCACGACCGCCACCCGAAAGGCACGGCCATGACCATCGTGGACACCCCGGAGCGGCGGCAGCTCCGCGAACTGACCCGGGCCTTCGTGACCCGGGAGGTGCTGCCGCACCTGGCCGACTGGGAGCGGGCCGGCGAGGTGCCCCGGTCGCTGCACGAGACGGCGGCGAAGGTCGGGCTGCTCGGCATCGGCTTCCCCGAGTCGGTCGGTGGCAGCGGCGGCGACCTGCTCGACTCGATCGTCGTCACCGAGGAGATCATCCGCTCGGGTGGCTCGTCCGGGCTGATCGCCGCGCTCTTCACCCACGGCATCGCGCTGCCGCACATGGTCGCCTCCGGTGACGGCGACCTGATCGACCGGTACGTCCGGCCCACCCTGGCGGGGACGATGATCGGCGCGTTGGCGATCACCGAGCCGGACGGCGGCTCGGACGTCGCCGCGATCCGCACCCACGCCCGCCGGGACGGCGACCACTACGGAGTGAACGGGTCGAAGACGTACATCACCAGCGGGGTACGGGCCGACTTCGTGACCACCGCGGTCTGCACCGACTTCCCGGGCAGCGGCGAACTCACCCTGCTGGTGGTCGACAAGGGCACGCCCGGCTTCACCGTCGACCGGCGGCTGGAGAAGCTCGGCTGGCACTGCTCGGACACCGCCGAGCTCTCCTTCGTCGACGTACGGGTCCCGGTGGCGAACCGGATCGGCCCGGAGGACACCGGCTTCCTGGCGATCATGCAGCACTTCGCCGCGGAGCGGCTCTCGCTGGCCACCCAGGCGTACGCGACCGCGCAGCGCTGCGTCGAGCTGGCCACCCGCTGGTGCCGGGACCGGTCCACCTTCGGCCGCCCGCTGGCCGGCCGGCAGCTGATCCGGCACCGGCTGGCCGAGATGCACACCCGCGCCGAGGCCGCCCGGGCGTACGTGCACGAGGTGGCCGCCCGGGTCGCCGCCGGCGAGCCGGTGGTGACCGAGGTGGCGATGGCGAAGAACGTCGCGGTGGCCGCCTGCGACCACGTGGTCGACGCGGCCCTGCAACTGCACGGCGGCTTCGGCTACCTGCGCGACGCCGAGGTGGAACGGCACTATCGGGACGCCCGGATCCTCGGCATCGGCGGCGGCACCACCGAGATCATGAACGAGATCATCGCGAAGGGCATCGGCCTGTGACCACAGTGGACAGCCTGCTCGATCCGTCCTCGCCGGCGTTCGCGGCCAACCGCGAGGCCCTGCTGGAGCGGCTGGCCGAACTGGACGCCGCGCTCGACCAGGCCCGCGCCGGCGGCGGCGAGAAGTACGTGACCCGGCACCACAGGCGCGGCAAGCTGCTCCCCCGGGAGCGGATCGAGCTGCTGCTCGACCCGGACAGCCCGTTCCTGGAGCTGTCGCCGGTGGCCGCGTACGGCACCGACTTCCCGGTCGGGGCGAGCGTGGTGACCGGCATCGGCGTGGTCGAGGGCGTGGAGTGCCTGGTCGTCGCCAACGACCCGACGGTACGCGGCGGCGCGGTGAACCCGTGGTCGCTGGCCAAGACCCGGCGGGCCGGCGAGATCGCGCTGGCCAACCGGCTGCCGATGGTCAACCTGGTCGAGTCGGCCGGGGCGGACCTGCCCACCCAGGCGGAGATCTTCATCCCGGGCGGCCGGGTGTTCCGCGACCTGACCCGGCTCTCCGCGGCGAAGATCCCCACGGTCAGCGTGGTCTTCGGCAACGCCACCGCCGGTGGCGCATACGTGCCCGGCATGTCCGACTTCACCATCATGATCCGGGACCGGTCGCAGGTCTACCTGGCCGGGCCGCCGCTGGTGAGGATGGCCACCGGCGAGGTCACCGACGACGAGTCCCTGGGCGGGGCGGCCATGCACGCCACGACGTCCGGCCTGGCGGACTTCCTGGCCGAGGACGAGCGGGACGGCATCCGGCTGGCCCGGCAGTGCGTACGCCGGCTCAACTGGCGCAAGCAGGGCCCGCCGCCGCGCAACCCGGTCCCGCAACCGCCGAAGTACGACCCGGAGGAACTGCTCGGCATCGCCAGCGCCGACCTGAAGGTGCCGTTCGACCCGCGCGAGGTGCTGGCCCGGGTGCTGGACGACAGCGACTTCGACGAGTTCAAGCCCAATTACGGCACGGCGCTGGTCACCGGCTGGGGTGAGCTGCACGGATGGCCGGTCGGCGTGCTGGCCAACGCCCGGGGCGTGCTGTTCAGCGAGGAGGCGCAGAAGGCGACACAGTTCATCCAGCTCGCCAACGCCGCCGACACCCCGCTGGTCTTCCTGCAGAACACCACCGGCTACATGGTCGGCACCGAGTACGAGCAGCGCGGCATCATCAAGCACGGCGCCCTGATGATCAATGCGGTGTCGAACTCGACCGTGCCGCACCTGACCGTCAACCTGGGCGCCTCCTACGGCGCCGGCAACTACGGCATGTGCGGGCGCGCGTACGAGCCACGGTTCCTGTTCACCTGGCCGAACGCGAAGTCGGCCGTGATGGGTCCGGCGCAGTTGGCCGGGGTGCTCTCGATCGTGGCCCGGCAGGCCGCCGAGGCCCGGGGCCGGGCGTACGACGAGGACTCCGACGCCGCGATGCGGATGATGGTCGAGCAGCAGATCGAGTCCCAGTCCGGCGCTCTCTTCCTCTCCGGGCGGCTCTACGACGACGGGGTGATCGATCCCCGGGACACCCGTACCGTCCTCGGGCTCTGCCTGTCGGCCATCCACAACGGGCCGGTGAAGGGCGCCGTTGGCTTCGGCGTCTTCCGGGTGTGAGGAGGCTCCCCATGATTCGGAAACTGCTGGTGGCCAACCGGGGGGAGATCGCCCGCCGGGTCTTCGCCACCTGCCGGGCGCTCGGCGTCGAGACGGTCGCCGTGCACTCCGACGTCGACGCGGACGCGCCCTTCGTCGCCGAGGCCGACCAGGCCGTACGCCTGCCGGGAAACACGCCTGCGGAGACGTACCTGCGGATCGACCTGATGCTGGACGCGGCCCGGAAGGCCGGCGCGGACGCCGTCCACCCGGGTTACGGCTTCCTGGCCGAGAACGCCGAGTTCGCTGCCGCGGTGACCGACGCCGGGCTGACCTGGGTCGCCCGCCGGCCAAGGCGATCGCCGCGATGGGCGACAAGATGGAGGCGAAGGCGCTGCTCGCCGAGGCGGGCGTGCCGATGCTGCCGACCTGGACCGACCCTGACGAGATCACCGACTTCCCGGTGCTGGTCAAGGCGTCCGCCGGTGGCGGCGGGCGCGGCATGCGCGTGGTCCGCGACGCCGCCGCCCTGGCCGCAGGCCGTGGCCTCCGCGCGCCGCGAGGCGGCCGCCGCGTTCGGCGACGGCACGGTCTTCGTCGAGCGGTACGTCGAGCGGGGCCGGCACGTCGAGGTGCAGATCTTCGGCGACACCCACGGCACGGTGGCCGCCCTGGGCGTCCGCGAGTGCTCGATCCAGCGCCGGTACCAGAAGATCATCGAGGAGGCCCCCGGCGTCATCCCCGTCGAGCTGCGCGAGCGGCTGCACGAGGCGGCGGTGGCAGCCGGCCGGGCGGTCGACTACGTCGGCGCGGGAACCGTGGAGTTCCTGCTCGCCCCGACCGGCGAGTTCTTCTTCCTGGAGATGAACACCCGCCTCCAGGTCGAGCACCCGGTCACCGAACTGGTCATGGCCCCCGGGCTGGACCTGGTCCGGCTGCAACTGCTGGTAGCCGAGGGCGCCGCACTGCCGGAGCACGCCCGGTACCCGGGCGCGCGCGGCTACGCCATCGAGGCGCGACTCTGCGCGGAGGACCCGGCGCAGGGCTGGCGGCCGGCGACCGGCACCGTGCACCGGTTCGCGATTCCCGGGGTCAGCCGGGAGTTCGGCACCCTCCGGGCGGCCGGCCTGCGGTTGGACTCCGGCGTGGTGAACGGCTCGGTGGTCGGGGTGCACTACGACTCGATGCTGGCGAAGCTGATCGCCTGGGCGCCCACCCGCGCCGAGGCGGCTCGCCTGCTGGCCAGTGCGCTGGCCCGGGCCGAGCTGCACGGGGTGAGCACCAACCGCGACCTGCTGGTCCGGGTGCTGCGCAGCCCCGAGTTCGCGGCGGCCGAGATCGACACCGGTTTCCTGGACCGGCACGCCGAGGTCTTCACCCCGCTGCTGCCCACCGAGCAGGTGCCCCTGGCCGCGCTGGCCGCCGCGCTCGCCTCGGCGGCGGCCGGAGGGCCGGGGGCGAGCGCCCTCGCCGGGGCTGCCGTCCGGCTGGCGGAACGTGGCCGCCTTCCCGCAGGTCACCCGCTACAGCGGGCCGGACGGCGAGATCGAGGTCCGCTACCGGATGGACCGGTGGGGTGGCCTCGCCGAGTGGTCCACCGACCCGGCCACCCGCCGGGCGGGCGCGCCCGGCGACGCCGAAGCCTCCGCCGGCGACGAGCCGACCGAAAGTGCACCGCCCATCGTGGCGCTGGTGTCGGCCGGCCCGGAGCGCGTCGTGCTCGACGTGGACGGCGTGCGGCGGGCGTTCCGCGTACACCGGGTGGGGTCGGAGGTCTTCGTGGACGGCCCGGACGGGGCGGCGAGCCTCGCCGAGCTGCCGCGTTTCCCGCTGCCCACCGTGGAACTGGCCGCCGGGTCGCTGCTGGCGCCGCTGCCCGGCGCGGTGACCCGGGTGCACGTCGAGGTCGGCCAGCGGGTCGCCGCCGGCGAGCTGCTGCTGACTCTGGAAGCGATGAAGCTCGAACACCCCGTGCTCGCCCCGACCGACGGTGTGGTCGCCGAGCTGCCGGTGCCGGCCGGCGGCCAGGTGGAGACCGGTGCCGTGCTGGCCGTGGTCAACCCGCTGGAGGCCCCCGCATGAACTTCGACCTCACTCCCGAGCAGGACCAGCTCCGCGACGCCGTCCGCGCGCTGGGCCGGAAGTACGGCCACGGCTACTTCGTGGAGAAGGCCAGGACGGGCGAGCACACCACCGAGCTGTGGGACGAGGCCGGCCGGCTGGGCTACCTCGGGGTCAACATCCCCACCGAGTACGGCGGCGGGGGCGGCGGCATCACCGAGCTGGCCATCGTCTGCGAGGAGCTGGCCGCGGCCGGCTGCCCGCTGCTGCTGCTGGTGGTCTCCCCCGCCATCGCCGCCACGGTGATCACCAAGCACGGCACCGACGAGCAGCGCAAGCACTTCCTGCCCGGCTTCGCCGACGGCTCGCTCAAGGTGGTCTTCGCGATCACCGAGCCGGAGGCCGGCTCGAACTTCCACCGGCTCGGCACGGTGGCCCGCCGCGACGGCGACGACTGGCTGCTCACCGGCCGCAAGTGCTACATCTCCGGTGTCGACGAGGCTCGCTACGTGCTGGTCGTCGCGCGAGTCGCCGTCGGAGACAGTGCCGGTTCAGCGGACGCCGGTCCTCAGAAACTCAAGCCGGCGCTGTTCATCGTGCCGACCGACGCGCCCGGACTGACCCGGTCCAAGCTGGACATGGAGATCCTCTCCCCGGAGAACCAGTTCCTGCTCTACCTGGACGACGTGCGGGTGTCCGCCGACGCGCTGGTCGGTGAGTCGCTCGACGCCGGCCTGCCGGCGCTCTTCGCCGGGCTGAACCCGGAGCGGATCACGGTCGCCGCGATGGGCGCCGGCACCGGCCGGTACGCCATCGAGCGGGCGTCGGAGTACACCGCCACCCGGAAGGTGTGGGGCGGCCGGAGCATCGGCTCACACCAGGGGGTGTCGCACCCGCTGGCGCACGCGGCGGTGCAGGTGGAGCTGGCCCGCCTGATGATCCACAAGGCGGCGACCCTCTACGACGCCGGCCGGGACCTGGAGGCCGGGATCTCCGGCAACATGGCCAAGTACGCGGCCGGGGAGGCGGCTGCACTCGCCGTGGACACCGCCGTGCAGGCGCTCGGCGGAGCCGGCATGACCACCGAGTACGGGGTGGCCACCCTGCTCGGCGCGGTCCGGGCCGGCCGGATCGCCCCGGTCAGCCGGGAGATGATCCTCAACTTCGTCGCCCAGCACGTCCTCGGCCAGGACAAGTCCTACTGAGCCGGGCCGGGGCACGGCGGACGACCCGATCGTCCGCCGTACCCCGGCGGTCCGTCAGCGGACGGTGAGCGTGCCCACCGCCCGCAGTGGCCCGACGACCGGCGGGAGCCGCTTCGGCTCGCCCCGTGCCGGCGCACCCTGCGCGGCCAGCGCGCTCTTCGACGCGTCCGCCCGGGCGGTCGCCGCCGGCTTTCCGGGCTCCTCGACGAAGGGCTGGATGTCACCGACGCAGAGCGTGCCCTTGGCCGGCAGGGCGCCCCGGAGCAGGTACGCGTCCACCGCGCCGGTCACGCACGCCGAGGTGCCGTACGCGGTGTGCCCCCAGCTGTCGCTGCTGAGCAGGCGGCTGTTCGGCAGCAGCGCGGCGGAGCTCACCGCCCCCTGGTAGTTGGTCGCCGGGTCCCACCGGTTGCCGACCACCAGCACCGGGGCGCTGGTCCGCCGGTTGAACGGGCCGGTGTACGCGTCCTCGTCCCGCACCGTCCAGGTGTTCCGGGCGCAGGGCGCGGTGCCCCAGGCCCAGAGCCGACCGAAGTACGGAGCCCGGTTGTCCTCCTTGGCGCTCAACGCCGGCCAGGCAGCGGCGTCGCTCGGGTGGTACGCGTCGGTGCAGTCCACCCCGAGGAAGGTCTCCAGGCCGTTGTTGTACGGGAAGTCGTACCGCCCGGCCTGCTGCCGGGCCTGCGCGGCCCGCTGCACGACGGCGGCGTGCGCCTGCGTCCGGCGGGCCGCCGACGACGCCTGCGGGTCGGTGAGCACCAGCAGGTCGGCGGTGAGGCCGACGATGTCCTGGTAGCCGAACGGGCTGTACAGCGCGCCGAGGCTGGCGCCGACGAAGTCTGCGTAGCTGACCGTGAAGGTGCCCAGGTCCGGGTCGTCCACCACCAGCGGCTTCTTCCGCAGCCGCGTGGCCACCAGCGCGTAGGACGCGACCGGGTCGCCGGACGCGAGCCGGCAGGCCTGCTCGCCGGCCTTGTCGCAGCGGACCAGGATCTCGTGCAGCGCCTGGTACGCGCCGTCGGCACTGCGCAGCCGGGTCTCCTGCAGCAGGCCCCGGGCCTTGCCCTGGCCGACCCACGCGTTCGGGTTGAGCACGCCGTCGACCACCAGCGCGCGGACCCGGTCGGGGAACATGTTGGCGTAGTACTGGCCGAGCGCGGTGCCGTAGCTGAAGCCCAGGTAGGTCAGCTTCTGGTCACCGACCGCCCGACGCAGCACGTCCAGGTCCCGGGCCACCTCCGCCGTGGACATCGCGCCGGAGAGCGGCTTGCCGGTGGTCGAGCACGCCCGGCCCACCGCCTTGGCGGAGGCGACGTACGCCTTCTCCTCCGCCTTGGTGTACGGGAAGGCGACGTTCAGTCCGGCGTACGCCCCGTTCTGGTCCTTTACCGACCGGAAGCACTTGACGTTGTCGCTGGCGGCGACGCCACGCGGGTCGACGCGACGATGTCGAAGCGGTCCAGCAGGTCGTCGCCGAGGAAGTAGGGCGCGGCGAGCGCGACGTCGGTGCCCGAGCCGCCCGGGCCACCCGGGTTGATGAAGAGGCTGCCGATCCGGTGCTGCTGGTCACGGGCCTTGACCCGCAGGACCGCGATCTCGGTGGTGGCGCCCTTGGGATTGTCGTAGTCCAGCGGCAGCCGGACGGTGGCGCACTCGGCGTAGTCGTAGCACGGGTACCAGCCGAGCCTCGGCGTCGGCACCTGGTCGACCCGACGGGCCTCGGCCGGGCTGGTCCGGTCCGAGGTGGTCGAACGGGCCCAGGCGGGCACGGGAGCGGCGGCGGCGGGGGCGACCGCCGTTGCGGCGAGGACGATGCCCGTGATTCCTGCTGCGGCCAGGGACCGGGTTCTACGTGGCATGCGGATGCCTTCCGGTGGAGGACGGGACGTGTCGAGGAGACCTCGACCCTCGTCACTCTAGGGACCCCGCACCACCGATGTCGCCCACCAAATGCCCATGAAAGCGACACTTTTCCGACCGACGTAACGAGTTCCTCTCGGTCGACGCTATTCGCATCCACCGTGGACGCACCCGTGCCGCACCACCTCCCCGACGCGTCCACCGGTCCCACGGTTGACAGCGGCCCCGGCGCGGCGATGCTTGTCGGGTGAGGTTCCTCAAGCCCGATGCGCGGACGGTGGCGGTCGCCGCCTCAATGGCCGCGGTTGCCCTGCTGGTGACGCTGATCGTCTGGCGCCGCCACGGCATCCTGCCGGTGGTCCTGGCGCTGCTCTGCGTGCTGCTCGCGATGATCGCCGGCACTGCGGTGGCGGCCGTGCGTCAGGGCGACGACCGGCAACCGGCCGGGCCACCGGCGGCGCCACCTCTCGTCGGGCTGCACGACGTCGACGCGGACACTCTGGAGGCCCTGGACAGCCGCGCGGTCCGGGACCGGCGCCGGACGAGCGACCCTAGCGATCGGTGAGCGTCGGCGCGGCGAGCGCGTCGACGCCCCGGCCGGCGAGGCAGCGGTACGTCAGGTCCACGTCCCCGTCGGGCGGCGGCAGCACCTCCAGGCGCCACCCGGTCGGATAGCTGATCCCGCTGGTCAGCCTGAAGGTCCGCTCGTTGCACACCGTGCGTACGGCGGGCGCGGCGCTGATCGCGGCATGACCCTTTCCGGCCAACGCGACGGGCAGCACCCCCCTCGGCGTACGCCTCCCAGGTGTGCCGGCCGTCGCACGACACCCGGATCGCCTCGGCCCGGTCGCCCCGGACCCGTACCGGGCCGAAGCACTCCAGGTCGGGGGCGCAGTGCGCGCCGGTCGGCAGCTCGACCGAGCCCGGGGCGCAGCCGGGCAGCATCCCCCAGCCGGCCGCGGCCGGCGTGGTCGAACCGCCGGCCCGCGGCGTCCG
>JAEVHO010000080.1 GCA_016802835.1 Micromonospora sp. ATA32
CAGCGGCAGCAGCAGCAGCAGCAGCAGCAGCAGCGATTCGGACCACGCCGGGCGGCGGTACCACGTCGGACGGCGGCACGTCACCGACGACCGGGGCGAACCGCTGGTGCTGGACTGGCGGGCCCCGGTGTCCCGCTCGTTTTACCGGGCCAGCGCGAGCGACCCGCAGGGCGTGGCGGTCCGGCGCCGGTTCGGCTTCAGCGGCGGCGTGCTGACCAGCTTCGAGGACGAGCACTCGACCGGGGCGAGGAACTCGGCACGGCCAGCCGGATCCTGACCGCCGAGATCGAGCGCCCCCGTGTCGGGCCGATGCGGGACATCGTCGCCACCATCCAGCCCGAGCAGGACGAGCTGGTCCGCGCCGATCTGGCCGACTCGATCTGCGTACAGGGCGCGCCGGGCACCGGGAAGACCGCGGTCGGCCTGCACCGGGCCGCGTACCTGCTCTACCTGCACCGGGAACGGCTGCGGCGGTCCGGGGTGCTGATCGTCGGGCCGAACCGCGCGTTCCTGTCGTACATCGCCGCGGTGCTGCCGGCACTCGGCGAGGTGGAGGTCGAACAGGCAACCGTGGAGGACCTGGTCAGCCGGGTGCCGGTACGCGCGGTCGAGGACCCGGCAATGGCGACGCTGAAGCACGACGTACGGATGGCGGAGGTGCTCCGCCGCGCGGTCGACGGGCAGATCGGCGCGCCGACGGAGCCGATCATGGTGTCGGACGGGTCGTTCCGCTGGCGGATCGGACTGGACCCGCTGCACCGGGTGATCGAGGAGACCCGCCGGGAGGGGCTGCCGTACGCCACCGGCCGGGAACGGATCCGGGCGCGGGTGGTGGGGCTGCTGCAGCGGCAGGCGGAGGCCCGCCGGGCCGAGTCGCCGAGCGACGCCTGGCTGCGCCGGATGGGGAAGTCGCGGCCGGTCAGCACGTTCCTGGACGCGGTCTGGCCGGCGCTCACCCCGGAAGGCCTGGTGCACCGCCTGCTCACCGACCCCGACGCGCTCGCCACCGCCGCCGACGGCCTCCTCACCCCCGAGGAGCAGGCGCTCCTCACCGGCACCGGGACCGGGACCGGGAGCGGGAGCGGGAACGGGAACGGGAGCGGGAGCGGGAGCGGGAGCGGGAGCGGGACCGGGAGCGGGACCGGGAGCGGGACCGGGAGCGGGACCGGCATGACCGGAACGACCACGACGCGTACGGCCGCGGCCGGCACTGCTGCGGCCATCACCACGGGCGGCGGCACCCGGGCGGCGACCGGCACTGCGGGGGCCAGGTTGCCGAAGCCGGCGCGCACGCCGAAGGCGATGAAGTGGACCGCGGCCGACGCGGTGCTGATCGACGAGGCGGCCGGGCTGATCGAGCGGCCGGGCGGATTCGGGCACGTGGTGGTGGACGAGGCGCAGGACCTCTCGCCGATGCAGTGTCGGGCCATCGCCCGGCGCAGCGAGCACGGTTCGATCACCCTCCTCGGTGACCTCGCCCAGGGCACCGCGCCGTGGGCCGCCACCGACTGGCGGGAGTCGCTGGCGCACCTGGGCAAGCCGGACGCCGCGGTCGTCCCGCTGAGCATCGGCTTCCGGGTACCCGCGGTGGTGGTCGCGTTCGCCAACCGGCTGCTGCCGGCGCTCGCCGTGGACGTACCCCCGGCGGAGTCGCTGCGCCGCGACGGCGCGCTGGACGTGCGTACGGTGAGCGACCTGGACGCGGCGACGGTGGCGGAGGTGCGTGGGGCGCTCGCCCACGACGGCTCGGTCGGTGTGATCGCCGCCGACGACGCGGTGGACCGGCTCCGCGCGGCGCTGACCGCCGCCGGGGTCGAGACCGCGACCGCCGACGACGTGGAGACCGCGGCGCGGGTCACCGTGGTGCCCGCGACGCTGGTCAAAGGCCTGGAGTACGACCACGTCGTGGTCGTCGAGCCGGCCGCGATCGTAGCCGCCGAGCCGCGCGGCCTGCACCGCCTCTACGTGGTGCTGACCCGGGCGGTCTCCCGGCTCGCCGTGCTGCACACCGCGCCGCTGCCCGCCCCGCTCAACGGTGTCCCGATGTCCTGACCGCACTCACCGGGGCAGCGGCCCTTGACTTTGCGGTTTAAAGTCCTTTGCGTGGACCCCACGGACGACCAGCCGCCGACCGATGCCGCGACCGCGCTCCGCATGATCCACGAGCAGCGGGCCGCAACCGTTCGTCAGCTCGAACCGGATCCCCGCCTCTACTACTGGCCGTGGGGGGTCGCCTGGCTGGTCGGCTTCGGCCTGCTCTTCCTGCGGTTCTCCCCCGGCGGCCGGGTGCTCGTCGACCTCCCCGACTGGCTGCCGCTGACCGCGCTCTTCGTGCTGCTCGGCGCGGCCTCCGTGGTCTTCGCGGTCGCGGGGACGCGGGCGTACCGCCAGGTCGCCGGGGACTCCGCCCGCCGTGGAGCCTGGTACGGCTGGGCCTGGTTCCTGGGCTTCCTGACCCTGTTCGTGGTCGACGGCCGGGTCTCCGACCGCCTTCCGCACGACCTGGCCGGACTGCTCTGGTCCGCCGGGGCGGTGGGACTCACCGGGGCCCTGCACATGGCCGGCGGCGCCATCTGGCTGGACCGCAACCTCTTCGCGCTCGGCGTCTGGCTCACCACGATCAACATCCTCGGCGTGATCGCCGGTCCGGGCTGGCACGCGCTGGTCGTCTCCCTCGCCGGTGGTGGCGGGATGCTGCTCGCCGGCACGCTCGCCTGGCTGCACCAGCGGGGCCGGCCGTGACCGAGCTGGACCCGGTGATCCACGCCCAGGCCCGGCTGCGGGTGGTCGCCACCCTGTCCGCCCTCGGCGACGGCGACCGGATCACCTTCCCTCGACTGCAGGAACTCCTCGGGATGACCGCCGGGAACCTCTCCGTGCACCTGCGCAAACTCGAGGACGCCGGATACGTCGAGATCACCAAGACCCACCGCGGACGTACCCCGGCCACCCTGGTCCGGCTCAGCCGCGCGGCCGGCTGGCGTTCGAGGAGTACACCGAGACCATCCGCAACCTGCTCGACCCCGCCGACCTCAGGGAGCAGTCATGATCCTCGCTCGCGCCGACCAGGCCACCCGCCGGTACGGTGACGTCCTCGCCCTCGACCGGGTCGACCTGGAGGTCCGGGCCGGGGAGCTGGTCGGCCTGCTCGGGCCGAACGGCGCCGGCAAGAGCACGCTGCTCAACCTGCTGGTCGGGCTGCGCCGACCCAGCGCCGGCCGGGTCGAACTCTTCGGCGGCGACCCGCGCGACGCGGCGCACCGGAAGCTGATCGGCGTCACCCCGCAGGAGACCGGGCTGCCCGGCACGCTACGGGTCGGCGAGGTGGTCGACTTCGTCGCCGCGCACTACCCGGACCCCGCTCCCCCCGCGCCGAACTGCTCGACCGGTTCGGCCTCACCGAGCAGACCCGCCGGCAGACCGGCGGCCTCTCCGGCGGGCAGCGCCGCCGGCTGGCGGTGGCGCTCGCCTTCGTCGGCCGGCCCCGGCTGGTGGTGCTCGACGAACCGACCACCGGCCTGGACGTCGAGGCGCGGCACACCCTCTGGGCCGCGATCCGGTCGTTCCACGACGACGGCGGCACGGTGCTGCTCAGCAGCCACTACCTCGAAGAGGTCGAGGCGCTGGCACACCGGGTGGTGGTCATCGGCAAGGGGCGGGTGCTCGCCGACGACACCACCGCGGCGATCCGGGGAGTCGTCGGGGTACGCCGGGTCAGCCTGGTCGCCGACGACCTGCCGGCGCTGCCCGGCGTGGTCCGTACCGAACGGACCGACGGCCGCATCCACCTGCTCACGCCGGACGCCGACCAGCTGGTCCGGGACCTGGTCAACCGCGGGGTGGCCTTCCACGACCTGGAGGTGCGCCCCACCTCGCTGGAGGAGGCGTTCCTCGCCATCACCGCTGAGGACGGCACGACCCGCCTGGACGTCGAGGACGGATCGCTGACGGCGACCCGTACCGGCGGTCAGCCGACCACCGCCGCCCACGGCGGCCAGCCCACCACCGTCTGAGGAGGCGCATCCCCGTGACGCTCGCCCTGGTCCACGCGCGCTACCAGCTGCTGGAGATCATCCGGATCCCGGTCGCGGTGTTCGGCAGCGCGTTCTTCCCCGCCGCGTCGATGCTCTTCTTCGTGGTGCCGTTCGCCGGCGACGATCCCGTCGGCGCCACGTACGCCACCGCCGCCATGGTGACCTTCGCGGTGATGAGCGCGAACATCTTCCAGTACGGCATCGGAGTGGCCGAAGACCGCGCCCAGCCGTGGAACCCGTACACCCGGACCCTGCCGGCCGGCCCGGCGCCCCGCTTCGCCGGACGGATCCTGGCCGGCCTGGTGCTCACCTACCTCTCGATGCTCCCGGTCGTGGTGATCGCGGCCGTCGCGACCTCGGCCCGGGTCAGCGCGGCGCAGTTCCTGCTCGCCGCCGGCACGGTCGCCGTGGTCTCCGTGCCGTTCACCCTGATGGGGCTGGCCATCGGGTACGCGCTGCCGAGCAAGGCGGCGATCGTGGTCGCGCAGATCCTCTTCTTCCCGCTCGCCTTCGGCGGTGGGCTGCTCTCCGGTCCGGACGACGCGCCCGGCTTCATCAAGGCGGTCGCGCCCTACCTGCCGACCCGGGGCGCCGTCGAGCTGATGTGGGCCGCGGTGGGCGACTGGCGACCCGATCCGCTCGCCATGGTGATGCTCGGCGTCTGGGTCGTGGTGCTGGCGGCACTGGCCGGGTGGGCGTACCGGCGGGACGAGGGCCGACGCTTCAGGTGAGCTTTCCGTCCGATTCCGGCCCGGCGGCCGGCGGGGCGGTGCCACGATGCCGGCAGGGCGTTCCGCCGGAGGCCGCTCCCAGCCGAGAGGGGTCAGCGTGAGCACCGTCCCGCCGGGCACACCCTGTTGGACCGACCTGGCCACCCCCGACCTGGCGGACGCCAAGCGCTTCTATCCCGAACTGTTCGGCTGGACCGGTCGGGTCTCTCCGCAGCCAGAGGCGGGCGGTTACACCTTCTTCCTGAAGGACGGCCGGACGGTGGCCGGCGCCGGACCGCCGGCCACCCCCGACCAGGTGCCGATCTGGTCCACCTACGTGGCGACCGACGACGCCGACCTGGTGGCGACCCGGGTGGAGGCGGCGGGTGGGCAGGTGGTGGTCTCCCCGTTCGACGTCTTCGACCAGGGCCGGATGGCGGTCTTCGCCGACCCGGCCGGGGCCGTCTTCAGCGTCTGGCAGCCGATGGCGATGCCCGGGGCCGAGCTGTTCAACGTCCCCGGCGCGATGAGCTGGAACGAGCTGGTCACGCCCGATCCGGAGGGGGCGAAGGGCTTCTACGAGCTGGTCTTCGGCTGGCATCCGGAGGAGCAGCCGATGGGCCCGGTCGAGTACACCGGCTGGCGGTGCGGCGCACAGATCGTCGCCGGGATGATGCCGCCGCTGGGTGACGGCTTCCCGGCGGACCTGCCGGCGTACTGGTCGGTGTACTTCGCGGTGGCCGACAGCGACGCCACCGCGGCGCGCGCGGCCGAGCTGGGCGGAACGATCCTGGTGCCGCCCCGGGACATCCCCGCAGGGTCGGTCGCCGCCCTGCGCGATCCTCAGGGCGCGCTCTTCTCGGTCATCGCCCTGGCCTGAACCCCGGCCGGCGGAGAAGCCGGCTGGGCGGTGCGGCGCTGGCCGCAGGAGGCGGGACCGGCGGTCAGCGGGGGCGGACCGGGACGACGAGCGGGCCGTGGTCGCCGTCGACCACCCGGACGTGGGCCCGGTAGTGCTCGGCCAGGCAGCTTCTCGGTGAGCACATCCCGGGGCGGCCCCACGGCGACCACCCGGCCCTCGGCCAGCAGCACCATCCGGTCGGCGTACTCGCCGGCGATGGAGAGGTCGTGCATGGTGGCGAGCACGGTCAGGCCGTGCTCCCGGCGCAGCTGGTCGACCAGCTCCAGCACCTCCTGCTGGTGACCGATGTCCAGCGCGCTGGTCGGCTCGTCGAGCAGCAGCAGGGTCGCGCCCTGGGCCAGCGCCCGGGCCAGGAAGACCCGCTGCCGTTCGCCGCCGGAGAGGGTGGCCAGCTCCCGGTGCGCGAAGCCGCCGAGGTCCAGCCGGTCCAACACCTCGTGCACGGCGGCCAGGTCGGCGGCCGACTCCCGGGCCAGCGGCCGGATGTACGGGGTGCGGCCGAGCAGGACGTAGTCGAGCACCGACATGCCGGCCGGCACGACCGGCGACTGGGCGACGGTGGCCACCACGCGGGCCCGGTCCCGGCGTCGCAGCGCTCGCTCGGCGTACCGAAGAGGGAGACCGCGCCCGGCGCGGGCAGCAGGCCGCCGACGGCGCGTAGCAGTGTCGACTTGCCGGCGCCGTTCGGACCGATCACCGTCACCCACTCGCCCGGGTCGACGACCAGGTCGACGCCCGCCAGGATCGGCGCGCCGCCCAGCCGGACGTGCAGGTCCCGCACCTCGACGGCGGGCGCCCCACCGCGGCCGGCGGGCCCGGCGGGTCCGGCGGCACCGGCGGTCACGTGAGCACCCGGCGGGAGGTACGCAGCACCAGGACGAAGAACGGGCCGCCGAGCAGCGCGGTGACCACGCCGATCGGGATCTCGGCCGGGGCGGCGGCGGTCCTGGCAACCACGTCGGTGAGCGCCAGGAAGGCACCGCCGAAGAGCATCGACAGCGGCAGGATCACCCGGTAGCTCGACCCGGCCAGCAGCCGTACGGTGTGCGGCACGATGATGCCGACGAAGCCGATCAACCCCGAGGCGGAGACCGCCGCGGCGGTGCCGAGCGAGGCGGCGGCGATCAGCAGGTAGCGGGAACACTGCGGGTGCAGCCCGAGGCTGGCCGCCTCGTCGTCACCGACCGAGAGCACGTCCAGCTCCCGGCGGTGCAGCAGCACCACGACCGCGGTCAGCACCGCGTACGGCAGGACCAGCCGGACGTCGCGCCAGCCGGCGGTGGCCAGCCGGCCGAGCAGCCAGGAGTAGACCTGCTGGATGTTGTCGGAGTTCTGCTGCAGCAGATAGGTCTGGCCGGCGGCGAGAAACGCGGAGACCGCCACCCCGGACAGGATCAGCGTCGCCGGGGACCGGTCCCGCCCGCCGGCCGCGCCGAGCAGGTACGTCATCCCGACCGCGCCGAGCGAGCCGACGAACGCGGCCAGCGGGATGGTGACCGGCAGCCCGGTGAGTGCCCCGCCCACCCCGGCGCCGAGCGCGATCACCGCGGTCACCGCGAGCCCGGCGCCGGCCGCCACGCCCAGCAGGTACGGGTCGCCAGCGGGTTGCGGAAGACGCCCTGGTAGCAGCCGCCGGCCAGGGCGAGCAGCCCGCCCACCAGCAGGCCGAGCACCACCCGCGGCAGCCGCAGCTCGGTGACGATGGCGATCTCGCGTTCGGTCAGCCCGCTGTCCAGGTGCACCCCGGCAGCAGGTTGAGCAGCTCGGCCGCGACGCTGCCGGGGGGCAGGCTCACCGGGCCGAGCGGACACCCCGGCGACCAGGGCGCCAGCACCGCGGCGATCCCGGCCGCCAGCCACCTCTTGCGCAGCCCGGCGGGCCGGGACCCGGCCGGGCCGGACGCCGACCGGGCAGCCGGACCGGACGCGGGCAGCCCCGGCGGGCCGGGACGTGGCTGACGTCCCGGCCGGCCGGTCGGCGGGTGCCGGAGGATCCGTTGGTCGCACGGGGAGTGCCCTGGTCACCGACGGTTCACGCGGGGACCTTGGCCACCGCGTCGGTGATCGCCCGGAACAGGTCCACCACGCGGGGGCCCCAGCGCGAGGCGGTGTCGTCGTCGAGCGCGACCACCTGGTTGTTCTTCACCGCGCTGACCCCGGCCCAGCCGCTGCGCGCCTTGACCGTCTCGCCGGTCTGCTTGCAGCACTTGGTGTCGGCCAGGAAGACGAAGTCCGGGTTCGCCTTGACGATCACTTCCTGGGAGAGCTGGGGGTAGCCGCCCTTGCTGCCGTCGGCGTCCGACGGGTCGGCGATGTTCTCCAGGCCGGCCTGGGCGTAGAGCGAGCCGATGAACGTCTTGCTGGTGGCGGTGTAGAGCTCCGGGCCCAGCTCGTGGAAGTAGGTCAGCTTCTTCGTCCGCTGCGGCAGGTCCTTGACCAGCTTGGCGATGTCGTCCTTCATCCGCTTGGTCACGTCGGCCGCCTCGCCCGCGTGGCCGGTCAGCGCGCCCAGGTCGGTGATCTGCCGGTACGAGTCGTCCAGCGTGGTGGCGGCCGAGGCCAGGTAGACCGGGATCTTCAGCGTGGTGAGCTGGGCGACGATCTTGTTGGTGTCGTTGGAGAGCACCACCAGGTCCGGGCTCTTGCCGGCGATCGCCTCGGCGTTCGGCTGGAAGCCGGACAGCTCGCTCTTCGGCGCCTCGGCCGGGTAGTTCGACCGGTCGTCGACCGCGGTCACCTGCTTGCCGGCGCCGATCGCGAAGAGCATCTCGGTGGCGCTCGGCGAGAGCGACACGATCTTCTCGGGCCGCTTGTCCAGAGTCAGCTTGCCGACCGTGGCCGGGTAGGCGGCAGCCGCCGAACTGGCACCGGCGACGGGCTCGTCGGAGGTCTTGTCGGCGCAGGCGCCGAGGGTGAGGGCGGCCACCGCGAGCGCTGCGGTGAACAACCGTGGGGTACGTCTGGACATGGGGTCCTCCTGTCGGTCGAGGAGTGTGGTGCTTCGCCGACAGGGACCGCTTGCGCCGCCCGTCCGCGAGGCGCCCTTCCTCGAAGGCGCGTGTCGCGACCGCGCCGCAGGCGACCTGGCTCGTCCCCACACGCGACGGCGCGGCTCGACGGCCGGCGCCCTGGCGGTGCCCGGTCGGAGAACCGGACCCCGTGGTGGGGCATCACAGTTGCGGGACAGCACCGGTTTCCCACCGGCTTCGCTGCGGAACAGTCGGTAGCACGGTAGCGCACCCGCCGACCCGACCATATTGATCTAGGGCCTATCGGTCTGAGTTGATCTCCAGGCGGACGATTCGTCCCGGATCAGCGCCGGTGGGAGTGGGTGGGGCCCCGGCGGGGGCGGGCGGGGCCCCACCCGGGCGGTCAGGTCGCGGTGATGGTGATGTTGTCCACAGCCGCCGCAGTGGGCCATCCCGGCCGAATCCCCACGTCGGCAAAGATTTTCCATCGTTTGATGTCTTCCGAAACTTCCCTCCAGCCGGGACAGTGAACGGCAAGGAAGCCGCACACTCGTGGAGCTGCCATGGTCACGTCACCGCTGCGCGCCGCCGCCCTCGCCGGCGTCACCGCGCTCGCCCTCCTCGGCACCACCGCCCCCGCCGCGGTCGCCAAGTCGGCCGCCGGCACGGTCACTCACGACGAGCAGATCACCTGGCAGGACTGGTCGGGCGCCACCCTGTCGGCCGGCGCCACCGCCGGCACCACCGTCACCGCCACCGGGCTCACCCTCGGCACGCCGGTCGGCACCACCCTCTACAAGGACCCGCACACCAGCATCCGGCGCACCTGGGCGTACGGCACCTGGACCTCTCCGCTGACCGAGGTCGGCTTCGGCGCCAGCGAGCTGGTCGCCTCCTGGAACGCCGACACCCCCGCCGGCACCTGGATCCAGGTCGAACTCCAAGGGCACCTACACCACCGGCACCCGCACCCCCTGGTACGTCATGGGGCGGTGGGCCTCCGGCGACGCCGACATCAAACGGACCAGCGTCGACCGGCAGGGCGACAAGACGTCGAGCATCTGGACCGACACCTTCGCCGTCAACAACCCGAGCGGCGGGGTGCTGCTGCGGGCGTACCAGCTCCGGCTCACCCTCTACCGCGACCCGGCACAGACCGCGTCGCCGGTGGTCCGCTCGATCAGCGCGATGAGCTCGAACGTGCCCGACCGGTTCACCGTCGCACCCAGCGCCGGGCACATCGCCTGGGGCACCGAACTGGCCGTCCCCCGTCACTCGCAGGAGATCCACGCCGGCCACTACCCCGAGTACGACGGCGGCGGCGAGGCCTGGTGCTCGCCGACCTCGACCGAGATGGTGGTCGAGTACTGGGGCCGGGGGCCGTCCGCGGCCGACACGTCCTGGGTGGACCCCGGCTACCCGGACCCGACGGTCAACCACGCCGCCCGGATGACGTACGACTACCAGTACGACGGCGCCGGCAACTGGCCGTTCAACACCGCGTACGCGGCCAGCTTCCCGGGGCTGGAGGCGAAGGTGACCCGGCTGCACTCACTGGACGAGCTGGAGCACTTCATCGCCGCCGGCATCCCCGTGGTGACCAGCCAGTCTTTCCTCGCCAGCGAGCTGGACGGCGCGGGCTACGGCACCTCCGGGCACCTGATGGTGGTGGTCGGCTTCACCGCCACCGGCGACGTGATCGCCAACGACCCGGCCTCACCCGGCAACGACGCCGTGCGGCACGTCTACTCCCGGTCCCAGTTCGAGCAGATCTGGCTGCGGACCAGGCGGACCACCGCCAACGGCGGGACGGGCAACGGCTCCGGCGGGATCGTCTACCTGATCAAGCCGACCAGCGTCGCCTGGCCGCAGGTGGCGGGCTCCACCAACTGGTAGCGGCGGCGGGCCCGGTCGCCGTCCGGCACCGGCCCGCCATCGACCAACCGAAGCTCCTGCCGACGCCGGACGGCGGCCGGCAGGATGTCCCACCCTCCTCACTGTGCGGAGTTGTCATGTTCAGACCAGCCCTGCGCGCGGTCGCCCTCGCCGGCGTCACCGCGCTCGCCCTGCTCGGCGCCACCGCGCCCGTCCACGCCGACAACAACCTGCCGGTCGTCCAGCACGACGAGCAGATCACCTTCCAGGAGTGGTCCTCCCACCCCGACTGGCGTAGCGGCACCCACCAGGGGACGTACGCCATTCCCGGCCACCGGACCGGCATCACCATCGGCCAGCCGGCCGGCACCACCGAATTCATCGACGAGCACAGTGGCGCCACCCGCACCTGGGAGTACGCCACCTGGACCTCCCCCCGCCGGGAGATCGGCTTCGACGCCACCGAACTGGTTGCCTCGTGGAACGCCGAGACGCCCGCAGGCACCTGGCTCCAGGTCGAGCTCCAGGGGACGTACAACACCGGCAGCGAGACGCCCTGGTACGTGATGGGTCGCTGGGCCTCCGGCGACCAGGACGTCAAGCGGGCCACCCTGGACGGACAGGGCGACCCCTGGTCGAGCATCTGGACCGACACCTTCTCCATCGACGACGCCAAGGCCGGGGTGCTGCTGCGGTCGTACCAGCTGAAGCTCACCCTCTACCGCGCGCCGGGCCAGACCGCCTCACCCCGGGTCTGGATGCTCGGCGCGATGAGCTCCAACGTGCCGGACCGGTTCACCGTCACGCCGAGCAAGGGCGGGATCGCCTGGGGCACCGAACTGCCGGTGCCGCGCTACTCGCAGAACATCCACACCGGGGAGTACCCCGAGTTCGATGGCGGTGGTGAGGCCTGGTGCTCGCCCACCTCCACCGAGATGGTGGTCGAGTACTGGGGCCGGAAGCCCTCGGCCGAGGACACCGCCTGGGTCGACCCGAGCTATGCCGATCCCACGGTCGACCACGCCGCCCGGATGACCTACGACTACGAGTACGAGGGTGCCGGCAACTGGCCGTTCAACACCGCGTACGCGGCCAGCTTCCCGGGCCTGGACGCGCGAGTCACCCGACTGCACTCGCTGGACGAGGTGGAACGCTTCATCAAGGCCGGCATCCCGGTCGTCACCTCGCAGTCCTTCCTCGCCAGCGAACTGGACGGGGCGAACTACGGCACCTCCGGGCACCTCTTCGTGGTCGTCGGCTTCACCGCCGACGGTGACGTGATCGTCAACGACCCCGCCTCCTCCTCGGACGCCGAGGTGCGCAACGTCTACCAGCGGGAGCAGTTCGAGCAGATCTGGCTGCGCACCAAGCGGTACCGGGCGAACGGCACGGTCGCCGGTGGCTCCGGCGGCATCGCGTACCTCATCAAGCCGGCCGACCGGCCGTGGCCGCACGTCCCCGGCTCGACCAACTGGTGACCGGATGAAGCGGGCCCGGCACGGTCAACGGTGACCGTGCCGGGCCCGCTGCCGGGGATGGGCACCGGTGAGCCCCGCCGTAGAGCTGACGATGACGACCGATCCACCGCGGCCGAGCTCGATCATGCCGGGCACCATGGCCTCGACCGCGTGCCAGGCGCCGACCAGGTTGACAGCGAGGATGTCCTGCCACTGCTTGTCGGTGAGGTCCAGCGCGAGGTTCAACCGTGGTACGCGCTGCGGAGACTGGGTCGGTTGAGGGCGAAGCCGTCGGGGATGACCAGGTCCGCCGGACTCAGGTCCTGGATCGACCGGTGACCGAGCCCGATGAGCGCCTCGTCGATGCCGCCCCGGAGGATCTCCAGGACCTGCCGGACACCGGCTTCGCCAGCCGCGGCCAGACCGAACAGCCACGCGCGACCGACCAGCACCGCCCGCGCGCCGAGCGCCAGGGCCTTAACCACGTCGCTTCCGCGGCGAACTCCGCCGTCGAACAGCACCTCGACCTGATCACCCACCGCCTCGACCACAGCGGGCAGTGCCCGAAGTGATCCGGGTGTCCCGTCCAGGTTGTTTCCGCCATGGTTGGAGACCGAGACGGCCGTCGCACCGGCATCGACGGCGCGCCGGGCGTCGTCGGGGTTGAACACGCCCTTGACCACGAACTGGCCCCCCCAGAGTCGGCGCAGCCACTCCACGTCATCCCAGGTCGGGAGGGGGGTCTGGACCCACTCGACGTAGGCCTGGTTGAAGGTGGGGGTGCCCTTCGCGGATGTCGTCAGGTTCGGCGCCTTCAGATCCGGGATGCCGCCGAGGACGAACCGAGCCGACCAACCGGGCCGCGACAGCCCCATCGGGACGAACTTCCACAGCGTCGCCAGGTTCACCTTCTCTGGGATCGCGGGCGTGCCCCAGTCGCGCCGGCTGGCGAAAGCCCAGTCCAGGGTCAGGATCAGTGCCTTGGCGCCGACTTTGCGGGCATGCTCCACGCGCTCCGCGATGTCGTCGCGGGTCCCCACCCAGTACAACTGGAAGAACGCCTTCGGGTTGGCTCCGATGACCGCCTCGAACGGCATGCTGGCGAAGGAGCTCAGGCCCATGGCCGTACCCGCTGCCGCGGCCGCCTTCGCCACGGCGACCTCGCCACCCGGATCCACCGCCTGGGCCCCGGCCGGTGAAATGATCACCGGCATGGCGATCTCCTGACCCAGCACGGTGGTTTTCAGGTCGCGGGTCGGCGGAATGTCCTTGGCGATGCGCGGACGGAAGCCGATCTCGTCGAAGGCCCGGATGTTGTTGCTCAACGTGATGCCCTTTTCGGTCCCCGCGAGCAACGACTTGTACACCGCCTTGGGGAGGCGCCTCTTTGCCCGCCTCTGGGCCTCGGCCACGGTCTCGATGGGCTTACGAGCGGCGAACATTCCGGCGCACCTCGCTCAATCGTTCGAACTCGGCTCGGCTCCACGACGTACGAACCGCAGCGCCACCCACGTTAAAGGGCCGCTCGGCCGCAGCGCGCGAGTTCGGGGACATTTCCGGCAGAGGCGGGTCGAATCAGGCCAGGATGCTCATGGGGCCGATTCTCCTGTCGCGGGACGGCCGGACCGAAACGGCAGGTGCTTCGATCATGGCAACACTGCGGCGCCGCGTCAGCCTGGACGCACCGGCGGCGGAGGTCTGGAAACTCGTCGGCGACTTCACCGCGATCGGCGACTGGCATCCCGGCACCCCCAGGCCGGAGATGCGCGGTCGGAGTCCCTACAACTCGCCGGGCACCGAACGCGTCTGGGGCGCGGGCACCGGCGAGGAACTGGTCGAGCGACTTGTCGAGCGGGACGACGCCGCCCGTCGGCTGCGCTACACGATGCCGGATCCACCGTTTCCGATCACCGGGCACGAAGCGACCATCGAGGTCACCGAGCGGGGACCGGAGAGCTCCCAGGTGACGTGGACGGCGACCTTCGACGCCTCCGACGATGTGGTCGAGCAACTCGACGCCTCGATGGGCGAGGACGTCTTCGCCGTCGGGCTGGACGCCCTGGCCGCGCGTTACGGGCGCGGTCAGGCGGGTCGAATCGACCGGGGGACTTTCTAGGGTCGCTGGTCGCCGGCCCTGCCCTCGCCGGGCTCCTCGCCGCCGGGCTGGTCCTCGCCGGCCAGGGCGGAACGGAGCCGCTCCCGCTCGGCCCGGCGCCGCTCCGCCGCGCCGGCCATCTCGCCGGCCATCTCGTCCCGCCAGCCGCGCAGCAGGAAGAAGGAGAGCGCGGCGGAGAACACCAGCGCCAGCATCAGCCGCAGAAACGGGTTCATCTCGACGAACCAGAGGGCCGCCAGCACGCCGACGAACAGCCCGATCCGGCCCAGCGTGTACTTGACCGCCGCGCTCACGTTCGCACTCCGTTCTCCGCCGCCCGATTACCCGGTGCGGGAGGTTCAGCCCGTACGGCGGGCCAGCCAGTGGACGCCATGAAACCAGATCACCGCGTACGCCAGGGTGAAGACCGCCGCGGCGAGCGCGCCGGAGACCAGCGGCGGCAGCCCGGCGGTCAGCCCGGCCGCCAACAGCCCGGCGAGCACCCCGACCCCGGCGGCGACCAGCGCCGCGACCACCCGGGCCGCGCCGAACTCCCAGGCCCGGAAGTCGTCCCAGAAGAGCCAGAGCGGCAGGATCACCGCCAGCCAGCCGTTGGTATGACCGAACCCGCCGGCGCCCATCGAGGCGAACGCCCACTCGAAGAGCACCAGCGCCAGCACCCCGATCACCAGACCGGCGAGGCTCACCCCGAGCAGGTCACCGAGGGTGAGGATGCGCCCCTCGGCGTCCCGCCGGGGGAAGGCACGCTGCGGCTGCTCGGTCATCGGTCCGGGCTCAGGCCCAGACCTGCTGCGGCTCGGCGCGCCGCTCGGCCAGCGACGGCGCCTTGTCGTACTCCCGGACCACGTTGTAGCGGGTGTCCCGCTCGACCGGCTGGAAACCGGCGTCCCAGATCAGGTGCAGCAGGTCGTCCCGGTGCATCGTGTTCGGGGTGCCGTACGAGTCGGCGTCGTGGGTGATCTTGTATTCCACGACCGAGCCATCCAGGTCGTCCACGCCGAAGTTCAGCGACAGCTGGGCCACCGAGAGCCCGTGCATCACCCAGAAGTTCTTCACGTGCGGGACGTTGTCGAAGAGCAGCCGGGAGACCGCGAAGGTCTTCAGCGACTCGGCCGGCGAGGCCATCGTGGTGCGCGCCTGGATCCGGTTACGGATCTTGCCGTCCGCCGAGTCGACGAAGTCGTGCTGGTAGCGCAGCGGGATGAAGACCGCGAACCCGCCGGTCTCGTCCTGCAGCTCGCGCAGCCGCAGCACGTGGTCCACCCGGTGCCGGGGCTCCTCGATGTGGCCGTAGAGCATCGTCGCCGGGGTCTTCATGCCCTTGCGGTGGGCCAGCGCGTGGATCCGCGACCAGTCCTCCCAGTGGCAGGCGTGGTCGACGATGTGCTGGCGGACCTCCCAGTCGAAGATCTCCGCCCCACCGCCGGTCAGCGACTCCAGGCCGGCGTCCATCAGCTCGTCGAGGATCTCGTCGGCGGACAGGCCGCTGATCTTCTCGAACCACTGCACCTCGGTCGCGGTGAAGCACTTGAGCTTGACGTTCGGCAGCGCCGCCTTCAGCTCGCGCAACACCTTCGGGTAGTAGCGCCAGGGCAGCGTGGGGTGGAGGCCGTTGACGATGTGCAGCTCGGTGAGCTGCTCGTCCTCCATCTCCTTGGCCTTGCGGACGGCCTCGTCGATGCGCATCGTGTACGCGTCCTTCTCGCCCGGCTTGCGCTGGAAGGAGCAGTACGCGCAGGAGGCGGAGCAGACGTTGGTGAGGTTCAGGTGCCGGTTGACGTTGAACATCACCCGGTCGCCGTTCAGCTCCGTGCGCCGGTGGTGGGCGAGCCGCCCCAGCCAGGCGAGGTCGTCGCTGTCGTAGAGGGCGATCCCGTCCTCGCGGGTCAGCCGCTCCCCGGCGTACACCTTCGCTTCGAGCTCACGCTTGAGTCCGGCGTCCATCGAAAGCCACGTCCCTTCCACCTACGGTCCCGGTCGAGCCTACGTCGGACGGAACTGCACACCGCTTCCCGGTCGGCCGCAGCGATGTACTTCACCGGACTCTCAGCCGCCCGTTACGCTCCGCGCATCGACATCCCTGCGTCTGTAAAGTAGAACAGGGTGGGGGGCGACACACACACTGATAACCTCCCGACGCCGCGCCCACCGAGCGCGGCTCCACTACGCCGGACGGGGAGCGGAATGGCCGACAGCGGGCACGGGCGGCGGCAACGACGGAGAAGTCCGGTGATCTCGCCGGTACTCCGACCGGCGCTCTGGTCGGCCCTGCTGGGAGCCGTGGCCGCGGCGGTGCTGGCCACGCCCGCGTACGCCGAACCGCCGCTGCCGAACACCATCCCCGACGCCGGCGCCCGGCCGGTCGCGGCCGCCGGGCTGCGGCTGCCCGGCGGAATGGCGCCGGGCGCCACCCTGCCGGGCACCCCCGGGCCGCCGACGTCCAACCTCGGCGACGGCCCACTCGCCATCCAGATCAGCGCCGCCGAGGCGCAGTTCGGCGCCCTCGGCGACAGCTGCTCGGCCTCCGCGAGCAGCGCACCGTCGCGGAGGCGCAGCTGGCCACCGCCGACCGGGACCTGA
>JAEVHO010000081.1 GCA_016802835.1 Micromonospora sp. ATA32
TCCCGGTCGATGAAGACGCCGGAGAGGAACGGCCGGATCAGCTCCTCGACGATGGCGTCGGAGAGTCCGGCCCGGCGCAGCGCGGCCTCGCTGGTGGTCCGGCCCCGGGCGAACGAGCGCAGCACCATCGCCATGACGTGGCTGGAGGTCTCCAGCTCCCGGTCGATGAAGACGCCGGAGAGGAACGGCCGGATCAGCTCCTCGACGATGGCGTCGGAGAGTCCGGCCCGGCGCAGCGCGGCCTCGCTGGTGGTCTCCGGCGCGCTGAGCAGCCGGCTCGTCGGCAGTGTGGCGCAGCCGGTGGCGAGCGCCGCGAAGCGGAGCCGGTCGACGAGCGAACCGATCCCGGCCAGGGCGGTGCGCGGCGCCCCCGGTCGGCTCACGCAGCGGGTTGACCAGCCGGTGCAGCGCGTCGCCCCGGCGGACCAGCACGCCGGAGGTGAACCAGCCGAGGTCCAGGGTGTCCACGTCGAGCAGGGTGCCGAGCCGTGGGTAGGCGGTGTTGAGGACCTGGAACCCGCGGTCGAGCAGGTACCCGTCGACGGCGTCGGTGGCGACCCGGCCGCCGAGCCGGTCGCCGGCCTCGAAAAGCCGCCAGGGTACGCCGGCCCGGTGCAGCCGCCGGGCGGCGGCGAGACCGGCCAGGCCGCCGCCGACGATGACGACGTCGGTCTCAGCCAGCACGGCGGACCTCCGCCCCGGTCCGGTCCGGCTCGGTACGGACGGGCCGGGACAGCCGGCCCGGCCACCAGATCTTCGGCCCGATGTCGTACGCCAGGGCGGGCACCAGCAGCGACCGGACGACGATGGTGTCGAGCAGGACGCCGACCGCGACCGCCACGCCCAACTCCACGAGCACCACCAGCGGCAGCACGGCGAGCGCGGAGAACGTCGCGGCGAGCACGATGCCGGCCGAGGTGATCACGCCGCCGGTGACGGTGAGGCCGGCCAGCACGCCGGCCCGGGTGCCCCGCTTGACCGACTCCTCGCGGACCCGGCTCATCAGGAAGATGTTGTAGTCGATGCCGAGGGCGACCAGGAAGACGAAGGCGAACAGCGGGAACGACGCGTCCACCCCGGGGAAGTCGAGAAGGTACGTGAAGATCAGCGCGCAGAGGCCGAGGGTGGCCAGGAACGACAGCACCACGGTCGCGATCAGCAGGATCGGCGCGACCAGCGCGCGCAGCAGCAGGGCGAGGATCACCGCGATCACCACCAGCACCACCGGGATGATCACGTTGCGGTCCCGGGTGGAGGCGTCGGAGGTGTCCACGGTGATCGCGGTGAAGCCGCCGACGACGGACTCCGAGCCGGGCACCGCGTGCACGGCCTCGCGCAGCTGACGGATGGTCCGCTCGGCGCCGTCGCTGTCCGGCGGGTCGGCCAGGGTGGCCTCCAGCTGCACCCGCCCGTCGACCACCTTCGGGGGCGCGGACGGGTCCGGGGGCCCGGCCCGGTTCTGGGTGACCGGGCGTACGGCGGCGACGCCCGGGACGCCCTGTGCCACCTGGGCGACCTGCTGGGCGGTGGCCTGGGTGGTGAAGATGGTGGCCGGGCTGCCGGTGCCGCCCGGGTAGTGCCGGGTGATGACCTCCTGGCCGGCGACCGAGTCGGTCCGGTTGGTGAACAGGTCGGTCTGCCCGAGGGTGGTGACGCCGAGCTGGGTGAGGCCCAGGGTGAGCACGGCCAGCGCCACGGCGGTGACCAGCCAGACCACCCGGGCCCGGCGGGCGACGAAGCCGGCGATCCGGCTCCAGATGCCGTGCTCGGTGTGCGGGTCGGCCTGGTCCTGCCGCGGCGTACGCGGCCAGAACGCCCACCGCCCACCGAGCAGCAGCAGGGCGGGCAGGAAGGTGAGCATCACCAGCAGCGTGGCGGCGATGCCGATGGCGGCGACGGGACCGAGCGCCCGGTTGGAGTTGAGGCTGGACAGCAGCAGGCAGAGCAGGCTGACGATGACCGTGCCGCCGGAGGCGAAGATCGCCGGGGCGGCGTTGCGCCAGGCGGTCTTCATCGCGTCCCAGGGCCGGTCGTGCCGGTGCAGCTCCTCCCGGTACCGGGAGATCAGCAGCAGCGCGTAGTCGGTGCCGGCGCCGAAGACCAGGACGGTGAGGATGCCCTGCGCCTGCCCGTTCAGCTTGATCACGTCGGCGTCGGCGAGCAGGTAGACGAAGACGGATGCCAGCGCGTACGACATGCCCGCGGCGAGCAGCGGGAAGATCCAGAGCACCGGGCTGCGGTACACGATCAGCAGGATGATCAGCACCACGACGAGGGTGACCAGCAGCAGCGGCCCGTCGATCGCGTTGAACACCTCGATCAGGTCGGCGAGCAGGCCGGCCGGTCCGGCGACGTCCACGGTGAGGCCGTCCCGGTTCTCGCCGGCGGTGCGGCGCAGTTCGTCGACGACCGCGCCGATCTGCTCCCCTTCGGAGTCGTCGATCGGGACGACCACCTGCAACGCCTGACCGTCCTGGCTCGGGATCGGCGGCGGCAGCGGCCCGACGACGCCCTGGACCTGGCCGAACTGCGCGGCGTCGGCGGCGACCCGCTGCCTGTCCGCCTCGGTGATGCCCGCGGTGCGCTCGTAGACCACCAGCGCCGGCATGGCCTGCCGGTCGACGAATCCGCCGGCCAGGTCCTGGGCCTTCGTCGCCTCGGCGTCGGTGGGCAGGAAGGAGGCGTTGTCGTTGGTCGCGACCTCGCCGAGCTTGCCGGCGTACGGCCCGGCGATCCCGCCGACGATCAACCAGCCGAGCACCACCGCCAGTGCGACCAGCCTGGCAACGCCTCGGCCCCTTCTTCCGGCCATCTCCACCTCTTGAATCGACGCAGCAATCGACGCAGCAGGAGTCTAGGTCGACATCGACCATCCTGCCGGGCGAGTACGCCGTCCGGGGTCGAAACCGCCCGCCGCCGCAGCCGGCGGGCGGCGACGACCGACCACGCAGCGGCCCTCGATCGGGCGCGGGGCGGGGCCCAGGGAGAAACGACGACGCCCGTCGGCGGGACCGACGGGCGTGAGTGGTGGTGAAGCTCCCCCGTTTGGACTCGAACCAAAAACCTGCCGGTTAACAGCCGGCTGCTCTGCCAATTGAGCTACGGGGGACCGCAGGTCACCCGGCACCGGATCTCCCCGGCGCCGCGCGACGGCACAAGAGTACAGGACATCCCCCGGTGTTGGTCCAGGGGGTTAACCCACCGTCGGTCCACTCCTCGACCGACACGCCACCTCGAATAAAGCGGACAAATCGTCATCCGGGCACAAGGAGGTATGAGCGGAGAGCAGGATGGGTAGTTAGCTTCGGACAGAGGACGCAGGCGCGGATGCGTCGTTCGCGGCGGGGCAACCCGACGAGGACGATGCGCGTCAGGTACGGAAGGAGCCGCCATGCGCGGAAAGCTTATGTTCGTCGGCGGGCTGGCTGCGGGATTCGTCCTGGGCGCCCGTGCCGGCCGGGAGAAGTACGAGGAGCTGGTCGTCCGGGGCCGCAAGGTGCTCGACCACCCGACCGTGCAGGAGGCGGCGGGCGTCGCGCAGGCACAGGCGACCCGGCTCTACAGCGAGGGCAAGGACAAGCTCGGCCAGTCCAAGCTCGGCGAGAAGCTGGGCAGCGGCAACGGCACGAGCGGCAAGCAGGAACTGACCGCGGCGGACGACGCCTTCGCCGGCACGCCGGCCACGGTCGGCGCCAAGGCCGGATCGTCCGGCACGGGTTCGACCGCCTCGACCTCCGGGTCGTCGGCCGCCACGACCCCGCGCACCAAGCCCTCCGGCACGGGCGCCAACGGCAGCACCCCCTAAGCACCACACGAACGACGAGCGGGCCGTCGCCACCAGGCGACCGGCCCGCTGTCGCGTGCACCGGCCCGGGGGCGACGGAGCGGCTGGTCTCCACACCGGAGGAGGGACCTCCCCCGAGCCCGACAAGAGTTGCCACTTTCTCCGATTTGAAGCGAAAGTTTGCGCTGATCATCAAAAACTTCTGTCGGAAACCTCTTCTCTTCACTCCCGTTCGCAAATATCGTCCTGCATAGATCCTGGCCAGGCTCTCGGTACTCCACACGCGACCTCCTCAGCTCCCCGTCCCGGCGCTGAGGCGGACCCGCCCGACCAGAGCGAGGTTCGATGCGCAGAGCGATCGGCCGTAGGGCCGCCACTCATCTCAGCCTTCTCACCCTCGTCGCGCGACGCTCGTCGCGCCGACCCTGACCGCCCCGGCGCTCGCCGCGCCGGCGGAGACCGCGCCAGCACAGGCCGCACCAGCACTCGCCGCGCCGGCACCCACCAGCAACGGCATCGAGTACAAGGTGCTCGTCTTCACCCGGTCCGCCGAAGGCACGCACGCCGCCACGGCGGCCGGGGTAGCGGCCATCCAGCAGCTCGGCCGCGACCGCCGTTTCACGGTCGAGGTCACCGACGACGCGCGGAAGTTCGACGAGGCGCACCTGAAGCAGTTCCGGACCGTGGTCTTCCTGAACACCGCCGGCGACGTCCTGACCGACACCCAGCAGGCCGCCTTCGAGCGGTACTACCGCGACGGCGGCGGTTTCGTCGGCGTCCACTCGGCGATCGAGGCGGAACCGGACTGGTCCTTCCTCACCAACGTCCTCGGTACCCGGGCCACCGGCGCCGCGCCGGTGAGCCCCGCGACGGTCACCGTCGCGACCGGGTCCACCCGGCGTCGGAGACGCTGCCGGAGCGCTGGACGCACACCGACCGGTGGTACAACTTCGCGGCCAACGTCCGGGGCGTCTCGCACGTCCTGGCCGCGGTGGACGAGAAGACGTACGCCGGCGGGAGCATGGGCTTCGACCACCCGGTCACCTGGTGCAAGGACTACCAGGGCGGCCGGTCCTTCTACACCGGGCTCGGCGCGACGCCGGAGAGCTTCGGCAGCGCCGACCTGCGCGCCCACCTCGGTGGTGCGATCCAGTGGGCGGCCGGGGTGACCGACGGCGACTGCGGCGCGACCGTGCTGGCCAACTACCAGATGACGGTAGTCGGGGCGCAGCCCAACGTCAGCGAGCCGATCGGCTTCGACGTGCTCCCCGACGGCCGGGTGATCCAGACCGACCGGCGCGGCGGCGTACGGCTGCACGACACGGAGAGCAACGAGACCACGGTGCTGGCCCAGATCCCGGTCTACACCCACAGCGAGGACGGGATGTACGGCCCGGCGGTCGACAACGACTTCGCCAACAACAAGTGGGTCTACCTCTACTACGCGCCCCCGTTGGACACCCCGACCGGGGGCGCGCCGACCACCAGCACCGACCCGACGGCCTGGGACCGGTGGAAGGGTTACTTCCAGCTCTCCCGATTCAAGTTCGTCGACGGGGAGACCCCTTCGCTGGACCTCGCCACCGAGCAGAAGATCCTCCAGGTGCCGGTGGACCGGGGGGCCTGCTGCCACGTGGCCGGTGACATCGCGTTCGACTCGCACAACAACCTCTGGCTGGTCACCGGGGACGACACCCCGGCCGGTGGCGGCGGCTCCGGCGGCTTCTCGCCGCACAACGACTCGGTCAGCGCCACCGGGGTCTACCAGGCGCCCTTCGTGGATGCCCGACGCAGCTCCGCCAACACCAACGACCTGCGCGGCAAGATCCTGCGGATCGCGGTGGGGGCGGACGGTTCGTACACCGTGCCGTCGGGCAACCTCTTCCCGGCCGGCACCGAGAAGACCCGCCCGGAGATCTACGCGATGGGCTTCCGGAACCCGTTCCGGATCACCCTGGACAAGAACGACGTCGCCTACATCACCGACTACTCCCCCGACTCTTCGACCGCCGCGGTCGGCAGGGGGCCGGCCGGCACCGGCCGGATGATGGTGGTGGACAAGCCGGCGAACTACGGCTGGCCGATGTGCGTACAGCCGAACCTGCCGTACATCGAGATGAACTGGACCACCAGCCCGATCTCGCCGGTCGCGCCGTTCGACTGCGCGGCGCCGCGGAACACGTCCCGGCACAACACCGGCCTGACCGACCTGCCCATGGTGGAGAAGTCGGAGCTCTGGTACTCGTTCCAGGCGCCGACCCCCTGCCCGGAGTCGTACCTGTCCACACCGACGCAGACCTGCCCGGTGCTCTTCCCGGAACTCGGCACCGGCGGGGTCGGCCCGCACGGCGCCGCGAAATACGACTACGACCCGGAGCTGAGGTCGGAGACGAAGTTCCCGGAGTACTTCGACGACGCGATCTTCTTCGGTGAGTTCACCCGGGACACCCTCAAGGAGGTCCGGCTCGACTCGCGGGGCGACATCCTGAAGATCAACAATGTGTTGAACTGCGGTCAGGCTCCGACGACCCCGGCCAAGCCGTTCCTCTGCGACAACCCAATGGACATGCGCTGGGGCGCGGACGGCAACTTCTACCTGCTGACGTACGGCGATGGGTTCTTCGCCGTCAATCCGGACGCGGCGATGGTGAAGTTCAGCTACGTCAAGGGCCTGCGGGCGCCGAACGCGGTGCTGAACGCGACCCCGACGAACGGTATCGGGCCGCTGACCGTCAACTTCTCCAGCGAGGGGTCGAAGGACCCGGACCCGGCCGACTCCATCTCGTTCGCCTGGGACTTCGACGGCAACGGTACGACCGACTCGGTCGACCCGAACCCGACACACACCTACACCGCCAACGGCGTCTACACCGCCCGGCTGACGGTGACCGACTCCAGCGGCAAGACCGCGTCGGCGAACACCACCATCACCGTCGGCAACACCGCGCCTACCGTCACCGTCAACACCCCGCTCGAAGGAGGCTTCTTCAGCTGGGGTGACGACATCCCGTGGTCGGTCACCGTCACCGACCCCGAGGACGGGCCGGTCGACTGCGCGAAGGTCGAGGTCACCTTCGTCCTCGGCCACGACACGCACGGTCACGGCGAGGCCAACCAGTTCGGCTGCTCGGGTGTCCTGCCCACCGACGTCGACGACGCCTCGCACGGCGGCTACATCTACGGCGTGGTCAGCGCGTCTTACACCGACGGCGGGGCCAACGGGCAGCCGGCGCTGACCACCGTCGACCAGCAGATCGTCCAGGCCAAGCGGCAGGAGGTCGAGTTCGCCACCGACCAGTCCGGCACCACGGTCGGCACCAGCGCCGACACCGGCGGCGGCCAGCAGCGCGGCAGCCTCGACCCGGGCGACTGGATCGCGATCAACAACACCGTGAACCTGACGAACATGCAGTCGGTGACGCTGCGTACCTCGGGTGGCAGCGCGGCCACCACCGGGCAGCCCCGGTTCCGCGTCGAGTTCCGGCTCGACTCCCCCACCGGGCCGCTGCTGTCCACGGCCACGGTCAACGCCACCGCCGGCAACAACGCCTTCACCAGCACCACCGTGCCGATCACCGACCCGGGCGGCACGCACCGGCTCCACCTCGTGTTCACCACCCTCTCCGGCGGGCCGACCAGCGGTTTCGGCAACCTCAACTGGGTCGAGTTCACCGGTCAGGGCATCGGCGTCACACCGTGACCGCCGTAGCCGGTGGGGTACCCCCGGTCGATCCACGCCATCACCAACCAGCACAGGAAAGGTAGCCACGACATGAGTGACCACCAGCACGGCATGAGTCGTCGCCGGATGCTCGGCGCCGTCGCCGTCGCCGCCGGCGCGGCGGCCATCGGCGCCACCGGACTGACCTCCGCGGCCAGCGCCGCGGGCGACGGCCTGCTCGTCCCGGTCGGGAAGCGGGGCATCATCCTCTACAGCGTCCGGGACCGCATCGGCGCCGCCCCGGACGCCACCGGAGTGCCGTACGGGTTCGAGCGGGTGCTCGGCCGGCTCGCCGAGATCGGCTACAAGGAGGTGGAGTTCGCCGGCTACGGCCAGCACACCTCGATCCTCGGCCGGCAGATCACCGCCGCGGAAATCCGCAAGATCCTGGACGACAACGGGCTGCGGGCCAACGGCTCGCACGCCTCCATCCCGAGCACCATCACCCCGGACACGCTGGCCGCGTTCGAGCAGCAGCTCGACATCGCCGAGACCCTCGGCATGACGCACGTCGGCACCGGCGGGGACCCGACCGGCAGCAGCTACAAGGCCGACTGGGACGCCGCCGCCGACCGGTGGAACACGCTCGGCGAGCTGGCCACCGCCCGGGGGCTCAAGCTCTACACGCACAACCACGACGCGGCGTACAACTTCCTGCTGGACAGCGGCCCGCTGGACGCGCTGGGCCGGCCGACCCGCTCCTCTGGGGTACGGAAGCTGGAGTACTTCTTCGGGCTGACCAACCCGGAGCACGTCTGGTTCGAGATGGACATCTACTGGGCGCACGTGGCCCAGCACCGGTTCCGCAGCTACACCGACCCGGACGGGGTGACGCAGACGAACATCTTCGACCCGCTTGCCACGGTGGCGCCGCGGACCCAGCGGTTCCCGCTGTTCCACGCCAAGGACGGCGCGTTCAACCCGGCCAATTCCGCCGGGTACGACATGGTGCCGCTCGGCCAGGGCGACATCGACTACGGCACCTTCTTCGCCAACATGGGCGCGAAGGGTTACCACAACCCGATGTGGGAGCAGGACAACGCGCCCGGCGGCAGCGCCGACCCGGGTCGTTCGCTGCGCTTCGCCGAGATCAGCTACCAGCACATGTCGGGTCTGCGGGGCTGACGGACCTGGCACGGACCGAGGGGCCGCATCCGGGAAACCGGATGCGGCCCCTCGCGCCACGTCGCCGAAACGTCGTCGTGGAAGATTCCTAGCCGGAGGTGATCGCCATGGTCCTGGTCCGACCGGAGAACGACCACCAGGCGCGGCTGCTGCGCCTGCTGCGCGACGACGGTCCCCGCTCCCGGGTCGAGGTCGGCGACGCCGTGGGCCTCGCCCGGACCCGGCTGGCCGGGGAGGTCGACCGGCTGGCCGAGCTGGGCCTGCTGGAGACCGCCGGGCCGGCGGCCTCGCGCGGCGGTCGCCGGTCGCCGCTGCTGCGCATCGCCTCGCAGGTCCGGTTCGCCGGGGTCGCCGTCGGCACCACGCGGCTCGACGTCGCGCTGACCGATGGCGAGCTCACCGTGCTCGCCCGGGTCAGCGAGCCGATCGACGTCCGGACCGGACCGAAGGCGGTGACCGGTCGGATCATCGAGCTGATCGGCAAGCTGCGGGCCGACCTGGGGCTGACCCAGCTGACCGGGGTGGGCGTCGGCCTGCCGGCGCCGGTCGACATCCGGGAGGGTGCGCCCGTTTCCCCGCCGGCCCTGCCGGGCTGGCACCAGTTCCCGGTCCGGGACGTGCTCGGCGCCGAGCTGGGCTGCCCCGTGCTGGTCGACAACGACGCGAACGTGATGGCGCTGGGTGAGCAGCACGCCGGCACCGGGCGGCCCTTCGACGACTTCCTGTACGTCAAGCTCGGCACCGCCGTCGGCTGCGGGCTGGTGCTCGGCGGCGCCCTGTACCGGGGGCGCGACGAGCGGCGCCGGCGACATCGCGCACCTGCGCGTCGCCGACGAGGGCCCGCTCTGCGCGTGCGGCGAGAACGGGTGCCTGGAGGCGTACTGCGGGGACGTCGCGCTGGTCCGCGAGGCGTCGGCCGCCGCCCGGTCCGGCCGGTCCGCGGGCCTGGCCGCGCTGCTGGCCGAGACCGGCGAGCTGACCATGGCCGACGTGGCGCGGGCGGCGACCACCGGCGACGCGACCGCGCAGACGATCGTCCGCGACGGCGCGCGACGCCTCGGTCAGGTGCTGGTGGGCCTGGTCAGCTTCGTCAACCCGGGCATCGTGATCATCGGCGGGCGCGGCCGGCGGGATCGGGCCGACGATGCTCGCCGAGATCCGGAGCGTGGTCTACCGGCGCTCGACCCCGCAGGCCACCGGCACCATGCCGATCGTGCTGTCCGACCTGGACGACCGGGCCGGCGTGGTCGGCGCGCCCGGCTGATCAGCGACCAGGTCTTCGCCCCGGCCTGACCCGGGCCCCGGCCCGGGGTGCCGGTCGGGTCGAGCGGGCGGCACAGGTGACCCTCGCCGGTCCGCACAGCGATGCCGGCCGACGGGGGCCGGTCGGTCGGCCCCGTCAGCCGGCAGCTCAGTCGCGGTTGCTGCTGAACGCCGCGTCGAAGGCGGCGGAGGGCGCGTCGAAGGCGAGCCGGCGGACGAACTGCAGCGCCTCGGGCGCGCCGACCAGCCGGTCCATCCCGGCGTCCTCCCACTCGATCGAGATCGGCCCGGCGTACCCGATCGCGTTCAACGCGCGGAAGCAGTCCTCCCAGGGCACGTCGCCGTGCCCCGTGGAGACGAAATCCCAGCCCCGGCGCAGGTCGGCCCAGGGCAGGTGGGAGGAGAGCCGGCCGCGACGGCCGTCGCCGGTGCGTACCTTCGCGTCCTTGCAGTCGACGTGGTAGATCCGGTCGGCGAAGTCGAAGATGAAGTTCACCGGGTCCAGCTCCTGCCAGACGAAGTGCGACGGGTCCCAGTTCAGCCCGAAGGCCGGCCGGTGCCCGATCGCCTCCAGCGCCCGCTTGGTGGTCCAGTAGTCGTACGCGATCTCGCTGGGGTGCACCTCGTGGGCGAACCGGACCCCCACCTCGTCGAAGACGTCGAGGATCGGGTTCCACCGGTCGGCGAAGTCCTGGTAGCCGCGCTCGATCATGGACGGGGGCACCGGCGGGAACATGGCCAGGGTGTGCCAGATCGACGACCCGGTGAACCCGACGACGGTCTTCACTCCCAGCCTCGCCGCCGCCCGGGCGGTATCCTTGATCTCCTCGGCGGCCCGCCGGCGTACACCCTCGGGCTCGCCGTCGCCCCAGATCCGGGCGGGCAGGATGTCCTGGTGACGCTCGTCGATCGGGTGGTCGCAGACGGCCTGGCCGACCAGGTGGTTGGAGATCGCGAAGACCTGCAGGTTGTGCTTGGCCAGGGTCTCCCGCTTCCGGTCGACGTACGAATCGTCGGCGAGGGCCTTGTCGACCTCGAAATGGTCGCCCCAGCAGGCGATCTCCAGCCCGTCGTAGCCCCACTCGGAGGCGAGCCGGCAGACCTCGTCGAACGGAAGGTCGGCCCACTGGCCGGTGAAGAGCGTGATGGGTCGCGCCATTGTCCTTCTCCCCTGTCATCTGATTGGGGGGATTCCGTGAGCGGGACCGGGGCGAGGGTGACCGGCCGGGCCGGTGCGCGGCGCACCACGGCGGGGACCGGTGGGCACGCTACGCACCTGGGCCCAGCGGGTTGCGCCTCCCGCCGGGTCACCGGCCACCTCCACGGTCGCCGTCCTCACTCTAGAACCGCCGCGGCCGGTCAGGGAAGGGCCGGGACCCGCGTTCCGGCGGGCGAGCCAACCGTCAGCCGGCGATCCATGTGATCGGGTCACCCCAGCCGAGATCCGGGACGCCGGCCGCCGTCAGCGCGAGCACGACCAGGGTACGGCGGTGTGCCGCGAAGGTGAGCACGTGCGCGGCCCTGCTCGCAGACCTCTCGCACGTGGGACACGGTCATGGGTCCATCGTCGGGCCCCGGCGGACGGTTTCGCCTGATCGGTCTTGCGCATCCGGCCGCGCACGTCGCCGGCACTTCGGCCGCGCACGTCACCGCGAGCGCGATACCTGAGAGGCATCTTGATGACTCAGAGGTATCGCGCTCGCGGTCGGATGTGCCGCTGGTGGGCGGGAGTCCCGGCGGGTCAGAGCTGACGCTGCACCGCCTCGGCGGCGAGGGTGGCCAGGACCACCCGGGCGGCCGGCTCCACCGGCGCCCGGTCCAGCGCGGTCAGCGCCGCCTCGGCGCGTACCCGGATCATCTGCTCGACCCGCTCCCGGGCCCCGGTCGACTCGATGATCTTCCGCAGCTCGGCCGCGCCGTCGGCGTCCAGGTCGGGGTTGCCGAAGAGTTCCCGTAGCCGGGCCGTCTGCGCCCGGTCCGCCGCGCTGCGGGCCAGCGCCATCATCACGGTGGGCTTGCCCTCCCGCAGGTCGTCCAGCACGGACTTGCCGGTGACCGCCGGATCGCCGAAGACCCCGAGCACGTCGTCGCGGAGTTGGAAGGCGTCGCCGAGCGGGTCACCGAACTCGCCCAGCGCCTCGATCAGCGCCGGGTCGGCGCCGGCCAGGGTCGCCCCGATCTGCAGCGGCCGGGTCACCGTGTACCGGGCGGCCTTCATCCGGATCACGGTCAGCGCGCTGGCCACCGAGCCGTCCCCGACGCTGGAGACCAGGTCCAGGTATTCCCCCGCGATCACCTCGGTCCGCATCAGGGCGAACACCCCGTACCCCCGGTGCACCTGCTCGGTGCCCAGGCCGCACTCGTGGAACATCTGGTCCGACCAGGCGGCGCAGAGATCGCCGCAGAGCAGCGCGGTGTTGCGCCCGTACGCCTCCGGGTCGCCGCGCCAGGACGACCGGGCGTGCAGGTCGGCGAAGAGTCGGTGCACCGACGGCTCGCCCCTGCGACGGTCGCTGCCGTCCAGGATGTCGTCGTGGATCAACGCGAAGGCGTGGAGGAGCTCCAGCGCCGCCGCGGCGACCACGATCGGCGTGCGCTCGCCACCGGCGTCCCCGCCGCCGGCGCCGCGCCAGCCGTAGTAGCAGAACAGCGGTCGCAACCGCTTGCCGCCGGCCAGCACGAACCGGTGCAGGACGGTGAAGACCCCCCGGGGCGCCCCGTCCGGCCAGTCCGGTTCCTGCCGGTCGAGGAAGGCGGCCAGCTCGGCGTCCACCCGCGTCCGCAGCTCCCGCACGTCGGTCCCCGGCACCGTCACCGTCACGGCTTCTCCCCTACCGCCCCGGCGCCCGGCAGCCCGCCGGATGACGGCCCGCCTGGAGACAGGCCGGCCAGCTCCAGCAGCAGCGCCTCGCCACGGCCGGCGTCACGCAGCCGGTCCAGCGCCGCCGCCGACTCCTCCCAGGCGCACGCCAAGTGGGCCAGGTCCAGGCAGATGCCGAGCCGATCGGTGTCCATACCGGACAGTACCTTGCCGGGCTGCCTGGTGGACTCCACCAGGCAGCCCGGTTCCGGCTCGAAGCCGACCCGGACCGGCCGGCGGGGGGGCATGCTCCACCATGGACAGACCGGCCGCCCGTTTCCTCGCGGTCCTCCGGTACGGCCGGAGAATCCCGGTCCGGCCGCACCGGACTACCGTCGTGCCTCGTGCGCCACCGACCCCCGTCGGGCCCGGACGCACGCCCTCCGGAGCGACCTCGTCCCGGCCGCGGGGCGCAACCGCGGTCGGTCCCTCGCCGGTCGGTCCGGAAGCCGGTCGGGCGTGCCGGCAGGTCAGCCGCCACGCGGGTTCCGCGCTGGCGGGGCCGCCACCGCGGTTGGCGGGCGAGCCGCCGCCGGGTACCTGGCCGGACCGGCGGTCCGCCCGGGACTCAGGCGGCCACCTCCGCCAGCGCCGGCTCCACCTCGGTCCAGGAGGAGCCGAGCTCCGCCGACCGGGTCACCGCATCCAGCACCAGCTGGACCTGCAACGCGTCGGCGAACGAGGGAGCCGGGTCGACGCCGGTGGCCACCGCCTCGACGAAGTCCCGCATCTGGTGAGTGAAGGAGTGCTCGTAGCCGATGATGTGGCCGGGCGGCCACCAGGCCGACATGTACGGGTGCTCGCCCTCGGTGACCAGGATCCGGGTGAAGCCCTGCTCGGCGGTGGGCCGGGTGGCGTCGTAGAACTCCAGCTCGTTGAGGCGTTCCAGGTCGAACACCACGCTGCCCAGCGAACCGTTGATCTCCACCCGCAGGGCGTTCTTGCGACCGGTGGCGAACCTGCTCGCCTCGTACGTGGCCAGCGACCCGCCGTCGAGCCGGGCGACGAAGACCGCGGCGTCGTCCACGGTGACCGGGCCGGTGGCCCGGCCGTTGCCGTCGGCCTGCGCGGCCAGGCCGCTCGAGCCGGCCGGCAGCGGCCGTTCCTTGACGAAGGTCTCGGTCACCGCGCTGACCCCGGTGATCCGCTGCCCGGTGACGTACTGGGTCAGGTCGATGATGTGCGCGCCGATGTCGCCGAGCGCGCCGGAGCCCGCCCTGTCCTTCTGCAACCGCCAGACCAGCGGGAACTGCGGGTCCACGATCCAGTCCTGCAGGTACGCCGCCCGGACGTGCCGGATCACGCCGAGCCGTCCGTCGGCGATCAGCTGACGCATCATGGTGACCGCGGGAACCCGGCGGTAGTTGAACCCGCACATCGACCGCACCCCCGCGGCCTGCGCGGTGGCGGCAGCCGCCGCCATCGCCCGGGCCTCGTCGACGGTGTTGGCCAACGGCTTCTCGCAGAGCACGTGCTTGCCGGCGGCCAGCGCGGCGAGCGCGATCTCGGCGTGGCTGTCACCGGGGGTGCAGACGTCGACCACGTCGATCTGGTCGGAGGTGACCACGTCGCGCCAGTCGGTGGTGTACGCGTCCCAGCCGAGCCGGTCGGCGGCGTCGGCCACCTTCCCGGCGTCCCGGCCGCAGATCAGCGCCATCCGGGCCCGCGCCGGCAGGTCGTACACCCGGTTCACGGTGCGCCACGCCTGCGAGTGCGCGGCGCCCATGAACGCGTAGCCGACCATGCCGACCCGCAGTTCGCTGTGTTGTGTGGACAAGGTGGGTCTCCCCCCGTGTGTCAGAACCCGAGCTTGAGGTAGCTGCCCGCGTTCTCCTTGGTGATCGTCTCCGAGGCGAGCACGATCTCCTTGGGCACCTGGAGTTCCACCAGGTCGGACATGCCCTTCCCCTGGCCGATCAGCCGGGCCAGCGAGATGGCCGAGGAGGCCATGGAGGGGCTGTAGGTGACGGTCGCCTTCAGCACCGTGTTGTCGGCCTGAATGTCCTCCATCGCCTTCTTGGAGCCGGCGCCGCCGACCATGAAGAACTCCTTGCGGTTGGCCTGGCTGACCGCCGCGATGACGCCGATGCCCTGGTCGTCGTCGTGGTTCCAGATCGCGTCGATCTTGGGCAGCGCCTGGAAGAGGCCGGTGGCCGCCTTCTGCCCGGAGTCGGCGGTGAACTCGGCCGGCCGCCGGTTGGCCACCCTGAGCCCGTTCGCGGCGAGGGTGTCGGCGAAGCCCTTGGACCGCTCCTGGGTCAGCTCCAGGGAGTCGATGCCGGGGATCTCGCCGATCACCGGGTTGCTGACGCCCTTGGCCTTGAGCTGCGCCACGATGTAGGTGGCGGCGGCCACCCCCATGCCGTAGTTGTCGCCCTTGATCTGCAGGCGGTAGGCCCGTGCGTCGGGGAAGGCCCGGTCCAGGTTCACGACCGGGATGCCGGCCTTCATCGCCTCCAGGCCGAAAGCGTTCAGCTCCTTGCCATCGTGCGGCAGCAGCACGATCACGTCGGGCTTCTGCGAGATCAGCGTGGACAGCGCCGCCCGCTGGGCCGCCGCGTCCGCGCCGGCCTCGACCGACTTGAACTCCACGTCGGAGTACGCCCCGGCCTGGGCCTTGGCGTTGTTGGTGATGGCGGCGATCCAGCCGTGGTCGGCGGCCGGCGCGGAGAAGCCGATCGTCACCTTCTTGCCCGGCTCGCTGTTGCCGCCGGCCTCGTTGTTGGCGGCCTTGGTCTGCGCCGCGGTCGGCGCCGACTCGTTGCTGGTGCAGCCGGCGAGCACGACGCCGGCGCCGACGCGGCCCCGCCGAAGAGCAGCCGACGGCGCGACAGGTCGCGACTGTGCTGGGTCATGACGACCTCCTGTATTCGCGTGAGCGGAACTGGACCTGCTGGAACAGGACGGCGGCGACGATGATGCCGCCCTTGACCATGTTCTGGGACTCGGTGGAGAGGCCGTTGATGTCGAAGAGGTTGGTGATCGTGGAGAAGATGAGCACCCCGAGCAGGGAACCGATGATGGTGCCCCGCCCGCCGCTGAGCAGCGTGCCGCCGATGATCGCGGCGGCGATCGCGTCCAGCTCGTAGAGGTTTGCCATCGCCGCCTGGGCCGAGGTGGCCTGGGCGGTGAGCATGACCGCGGCGATGCCGCAGCAGAGGCCGGAGAGCGCGTAGAGCAGCACGGTGTGCCGCCGGACGTTGATGCCGGCCAGCCGGGCCGCTTCCGGGTTGCCGCCGACGGCGACGGTGCGCCGGCCGAACGTGGTCCGGTTGAGCAGCACCCAGCCGGCGGCCACCACGGCGGCGAGGATGTAGACCAGCAGCGGGATGCCGAGCAGGTCGGTGGTGGCGATGCCGTTGATGAAGCTGCTCTCCGACACCTGGGTCTGCTTGTGGGAGATCTGGGCGGCCAGCCCCCGGGCGGCGACCAGCATGGCCAGGGTGGCGATGAACGGCACCAGCCGGCCGTACGAGATCAGCAGGCCGTTGACCACGCCGACCAGCAGCCCGACGGTGAGCGCGCTGAAGATCATGCCGCCGGCGCCGTAGCTCTGGGTGGCCACCGTGGTGCACCAGACCCCGGCCAGCGCCACGATCGCCCCGACGGAGAGGTCGATGCCGCCGCCGATGATCACGAAGGTCATCCCGACGGTGACCACGCCGATCACCGAGGCCTGCTTGAGGATGATCAGGACGTTGTCCCACACCCAGTTGTGATCGCCGTACAGGTCCGGCCGGGTCAGCACGCCGATCACGATCAGCACCGCCAGCACGCCGATCAGGCCCAGGTTGCGTCGGCCGCCCTCGCCGCCGTCCCCCCGCCACCAGGAGAGCCGGCCCGGGGCGCTCGCCTTGTCGGCCGCGGCCGCGGTCTCCGCCGGCGGCGACTGGGCCGGCA
>JAEVHO010000082.1 GCA_016802835.1 Micromonospora sp. ATA32
GGGGTAGACCAGCACCACCGAGCCGGCGGCGACCGCGGCGGCGGCGTCGCCGAGGGCCCGGTGCACGGCGACGGTGCCCCGGTCAACGCGGATGTGCCCCGGCGTGGCGCATGGCCGCGCCGATGCGCCCTCGGGGTAGACCAGCACCACCGAGCCGGCGGCGACCGCGGCGGCGGCGTCGCCGAGGGCCCGGTGCACGGCGACGGTGCCCCGGTCAACGCGGATGTGCCCGGCGTGGCGCATGGCCGCGCCGATCACCGGGGCGCGGAACAGGCCGCCGGTGGCCATGATCCGGGGCGCGACGCCGCGGGCTCGGCAGGCGGCGGCGAGGACCACCGGGTCGAACGGGCTGATGTGGTTGGCGGCGAGGATCAGCGGCCCGCGGCGCAGGTGCGCCGGTACGTCGCCGCTGACCTCCAGCCTGGCGAGCGCGCCCACGATCAGCCGGGCGAGCAGTTGGGCGGCGCGCCACAGGGCCGGTGGCTGCCAGGGTGTGGTGTCCATCAGGGGTGGATGGTGCCACGGGCCGGGGTGAGGGCGGGGGCCGGTCCCGGGCCGCGCGGCAGAGGTGATCAGGGTCATCGGTTCCGGGCCGGGTCGGGACCCCCCGGTCCCCGCCGATCGTCTACGACGGGCAGTAGTATTTACTACGTCTCGTAGTATGCGGATCTGGGGGTCCTGGTGGACGCGTTGGACGTCGCCCGTTGGCAGTTCGGTGTCACCACCGTCTACCACTTTCTCTTCGTGCCACTGACCATCGGCCTGTCGGTGCTGGTCGCCATCCTGCAGACCATCTGGCACCGCACCGGCCACGAGCGGTACCTCAAGCTCACCAGGTTCTACGGCAAGCTCTTTCTGATCAACTTCGCGATGGGCGTGGTCACCGGCATCGTGCAGGAGTTCCAGTTTGGCATGAACTGGAGCGACTACTCCCGCTTCGTCGGCGACATCTTCGGCGCCCCCCTCGCGATCGAGGCCCTGGTCGCCTTCTTCCTCGAGTCGACCTTCATCGGCCTGTGGATCTTCGGCTGGGACCGGCTGCCGAAACGGGCGCACCTGGCCAGCATCTGGGCCGCCGCGATCGGCACCAACCTCAGCGCGTACTTCATCCTCGCCGCGAACTCGTTCATGCAGAACCCGGTCGGCTACCGGATCAACCCGACCAGCGGCCGGGCGGAGCTGACAGACTTCCTCGCCGTACTCACCAACAAGGTCGCCCTGATCACCTTCCCGCACACGCTGGCCGGCTCGTTCCTGGTCGCCGGGTCGCTGATCGTCGCCGTCGGCCTGTTCCACGTCATCCGCCACCGCGACAGCGCCGACGCCGGCGCCTACCGGTTCGCCACCAGGTTCGGTTCCTGGGTGGTCCTGGTCTCCTCGGCGTTGGTGCTGTTCACCGGCGACATCCAGGGCAAGGTCATGACGACGTGCAGCCGATGAAGATGGCCGCCGCCGAGGGGCTCTACACCACCGAGAGTCCCGCCTCGTTCTCCGTGCTCACCGTCGGCAGCCTCGACGGCAGCCGCGAGGTCTTCGCCATCAAGATCCCGTACCTGCTGTCGTTCCTCGGCACCGGCGACCCCCACGGCACCGTCCAGGGCATCGACGACCTGCAGGCCCAGTACGCCAGCCAGTACGGCGCCGGCAGCTACACCCCGATCATCCCGGTCACCTACTGGAGCTTCCGCTTCATGATCGCCTTCGGGATGGCCGCCGCCGCGATCGCCCTGCTGGTCCTCTGGAGCCAGCGCAGGGGCCGCACCCCCACCAGCCGGTGCTGCTGCGCGCCGGGCTCGCCATGCCCGTGCTGCCGCTGCTGGCGAACTCCTTCGGCTGGATCTTCACCGAGATGGGCCGCCAACCCTGGATCGTCTTCGGCGAGATGCTCACCCGCAACGGCGTCTCCCGCAGCGTGTCGCTGACCGAGGTGCTCACCTCGTTCACCGCGTTCACCCTGCTCTACGCCACCCTCGCCGTCATCGAGGTCCGGCTGCTGCTGCGCTACGCCAAGCAGGGCGTACCCGACGTGACCCCGTCACCCGAGACCGACGACACCGACGACACCGACGACGCCGAGCGCCCGCTCGCCTTCGCCTACTGACCACCGGAGCCCATCGTGGACCTGACGACCGTCTGGTTTCTCCTCGTCGCCGTGCTCTTCACCGGCTACTTCATCCTCGAAGGCTTCGACTTCGGCGTCGGCATGCTGCTGCCCGTGCTCGGCCGCGACGACCGGGAACGCCGCGTCCTGATCAACACCATCGGCCCGGTCTGGGACGGCAACGAGGTCTGGCTGATCACCGCCGGCGGCGCGATGTTCGCCGCCTTCCCCGAGTGGTACGCCACCCTCTTCTCCGGCTTCTACCTGCCGCTGCTGCTGATCCTGCTCGCCCTGATCGCCCGCGGTGTCGCCTTCGAATACCGGCACAAGCGCCCCGAGGCGTCCTGGAAGCGCCGCTGGGACGCCGCGATCTTCGTCGGCTCCGTCGTGCCGGCGATCCTGTGGGGGGTGGCGTTCGCCAACATCCTGCGCGGCGTGCCGCTTTCCGCCGACCACGAGTACGCGGGTGGCCTGGTCGACCTGCTCAACCCGTACGCCCTGCTCGGCGGGGTGACCACCGCGGCGCTGTTCCTCACCCACGGCGCGGTGTTCATCGCCCTGAAGACCACCGGCGACATCCGAGAACGCGCCGGCGCCCTCGCGGTGCGGCTCGCGTCGGCGCCGCGGTGGTGGCGGTGGCGTTCCTGGCCTGGACGCTGACCATCCGCTCCAGCGCCGCCGCCGTCGTGCTCGCCGTCGGCGCGGCCCTCACCCTGCTCGGTGCTCTGGCCGCCGCCCGGGTACGCCGGGAGGGCTGGGCGTTCACCGGCACCGCCGCGGCGATCGCCCTCGCCGTGGCGACCCTGTTCGCGGCGCTCTTCCCGAACGTGCTGCCGTCCACGCTGGACGCGGCCGGCACGCTGACCGCCACCAACGCCGCCGCCACCCCCTACACCTTGAAGATCATGACCTGGGTCGCGGTGGTCTTCACCCCGATCGTGCTGGCCTACCAGGGCTGGACGTACTGGGTGTTCCGCAAGCGGATCGGGGTGGCCCACATCCCGCAACACTGAGCCCACGTCGGGCCGCGCCCGACCGGTGCCACCGGAGTAGGCTCCTGGGTATGACCAGACCCGTCAGAAAGCTGTCGATCTCCGTGCCGTCGGACGTGGCCGAGCGCCTGGAACGCGAGCCCAACGCCAGCGCCTACCTGGTGGACGCCGCTCGCGCGCTGATGCGCCGGGAGGCCCTGGCCGCCGAACTGGCCCACCAGGGCATCCAGGTCACCGAGGACGGCGTGACCCGGGCGAAGGCCGCCCGGGCCGCGGTCGACGCCGCGTGGCCGTCCGAGCGTTACCAGGCCGTGCGTGAGCGGGTGCGGCACGCCGTCCGGGACGAGGCCGGCGGCAACCCACAGGCGCCGGCCGCGTGACGGTCGCTGACGGCCCGCCGGTCCGGCTCGTGCTGGACCGGTCCGCGCTGCTGGCCTATCTGGCCGGATCGGTCCACGTGGGGGAGCCCCTCCACGAGGTGATCACCGATGGGGTGCGCTTCGCCGTGACCGCCGTGACCGCCGCCGAGACCCTCGCCGTCGTGGACGACCCGAAGGACCGGGCGGCACTGCACCGGCTGCTCGCCCTGGACTCCTGCGCGATGGTGCCCACACCCGGCGGATCGTGGCAGGAACTGGCCTACTGGCGCCGATTCACGGGGCGCGCCGACCTGGCCAGCACGGTGATCGCCTGCCTCGACCACGACGCCCCGATCCTGACCGGGGAACCCCGGTACGGGGACGGAGACCTGCCAGTGATCCACCTGCCCGACTAGCAGCCGCCGGGCACCGTCCGTCCCGGGCCGGCGGGAAATTCGGGTGGGCACCGGCGCACCCGCCGCTATGGTCGACGGATGCCCCCGACCGTCCACGTCCGTGAACTCACCGCCGAGGAGCTGACGGACGCCTGGACGCTGGGCCGGTTCGCCTTCGGATCCGACCCGCAGCCGTCACCCCACGCCACCGTCGCGGTGCCCGGCATGACCCGTTACGGAGCGTTCGACGACACCGGCCGACTAGTCGGCAAGGCCGTCGACCTGCACCACCACCAGTGGTGGTCCGGCCGCCCGGTGTCGGCCGCCGACGTCGGCGGCGTCGCCGTCGCCCCCGAGGCGCGCGGCCGCGGCGTGGCCGGCGCACTGCTCAGCACCCTGCTGCGCGGCGCTCACGACCGGAGCGCGGCGATCAGCGCGCTGTTTCCCACCGTCACCGCCCCCTACCGCGCCTGCGGTTGGGAGGCCACCGGTGTCATGCGCACCGTCGACATGCCCGCCGTCGCGCTGCCCCGACACCGGCCCGCCCCGCACCTCACCGTCCGCGCCGGTGGACCCGACGACATGCCCGCCGTCACCGCCCTCTACGAGCGCGTGGCCCGCGACCGCCGTGGCCTGCTCACCCGCCGGGGTGAGCTGTTCGACCACTTCGCCGCCACCGACCCCCTGCCCTTCGACGGTCTCACCCTGGTCGAGCACGACGGCGACCTGGTCGGCTACGCCGGCTGGAACCGGGGCCGCGGCTACGGCGCCGACGCCGTCCTCACCGTCGAGGACGTCTTCGCCACGAGCGCCGACGCCGCCCGGGAACTCGTCGGTGTCCTCGCCAGCTGGCACAGCGTCACCCCGACCCTGCGGCTGTGCCTGCTCGACGGTGACGCCGTCGCCGCCCACCTGCCGCTGGAGGCCGCCCGCGACCACGAGCGGGAACTGTGGATGCACCGGCCCGTCGACGTGACCCGGGCCGTACGCGAGCGCGGCTGGCCGGCCCACGTGCGCGGCCACGTCGACTTCGCCCTCGACGACGGCCTCGCCGAATGGAACACCGGCACCTGGCGACTCGAGGTCGCCGACGGCGCCGCTCAGCTCACCCGGGTCAGCACCGAACCGGCCCTGCGGTTGTCCGTCCGCGGCTTCGCCCTGCTCTACACCGGCGCCGCCACCGCCCGGTCCGTCGCCGACGCGGGCCTGCTGAGCTGCGCCACCGGAACCGACCCGCACGCCCTGGACCTGCTCGCCGCCGGGGGACCCGCCCACCTGCTCGATTACTTCTGACCGACAGCAGCTCGACCCGCGGTGTGCCACCAGCGCGGCGACCTGCCCGACGAAGAGGTCCCCGGGTGCGAGACACCCGGGGACCTGACCTACGTCGACGGCGGCAGCGGCCGGTCCTCAGCGGGCCTCGCGCAGCTCCGCCAGGCGCGCCTCGATCTCGGCCAGCTCGGCGCGCAGCTTTTCCGCCTGCTGCTCCGCGTCGGCCCGCTCCGCGGCCATGATCTGCTCCACCGCCTCGTGCACCCCCGGCACGTCCACCAGCGCCACCATCCGCAACGCCTCAGCCGGCTTCACCACGTACGGCTTGGCCAGGGACTTGCTGCCCTGCTGCGCGGCCACCGTCCACTCGCCGTCGGCGTACGCCAGGGTCACCGTCAGACCCGCCGGGCCCTTCGGCTTGGCCGCCTTCACCGGCCGCCGTGCCGGCTTCGCCGCCTCCGCCGTGTCCACCATCGACTCCTCCTGCCGCTCCTGCCGCGGCGCCGGCACCCGGTCCAACACGAACTCCGGCTCCGCCGCAACGGGCGCCACCGGCTCGGGCTCCGGTTCCGGCTTCGGCTCCGCCACCCGGCGCCCGGTGCCGCGCGGCGCCACCGCCACGTCGGCCGGGGAGAAGGGCAACTCGTCGCGGCCGAACCGCACCACCACGAACTCGTCCGACGACTCCGGGTCGGTCAGCTCCACCACCTGGCCGAGCTGACCGGCGACCTGGCCCGCGGAGGAGGTGAACACCACCTTCGGCTTACGACCCGCCGCCAACGCCTCCCGGATGCTCTGTACCTCGTCGGTGGACAATCCCTGGTCAGCGGCACCCATCAGAACCCTCTTCCGTACACCTGTTTGATTCCTGTCTTGATACCAGCCGGCTGCGACACCCACCACGCCGGGGGCGGCGCGCGGCTCAACCGCCGAGCGCCCGCAACGCGCGGTCCGCGTGGTCGTTCATGCTGACCTCGCTGTGGATCACCTCGACGATCCGCCGGTCCTGACCGATCACGAACGTCATCCGCTTCGTGCTCAACGGACCCAGCGGCAGCCGCCGCCGCACCCCGAGCCGCTGCGCGACCTGTCCGTCCGGGTCGGACAGCAGCGGATAGTCGAAGCCGTGCAGCCGGGAGAACTCCGCCTGCCGGTCCACCGGGTCCCGGCTGATCCCCACCCGCTGCGCGGCGAGCGCCGCGAACTCCGCCGCCAGGTCACGGAAGTGACAGCTCTCCGCCGTGCACCCGCGGGTCATCGCCGCCGGGTAGAAGAACAGCACCACCGGCCCCGCCGCCAGGAACTCCGACAGCCGCCGCGGCGTGCCCGTCTCATCGGGCAGCTCGAAATCCTCGACCACGTCGCCGACACCCGCCACCGCGCACCTCCACGTCCACCGCACCGACGCGCGCAGCGTACGCGCCGCCCGTCAGCCCCACACCGAGGCCACCTCGTCGGCCACCGCGGCCGCCTGCGCTACCCGGCCCGCGCCGCCGCGGCCCGTCGCACCGGATCCAGCACGTTACGGCCGATCGCCGCGCGGCCGCCGCGTCCGGCGCCAGCACCACCACCCGCGTGTGCCAGCCGCATCAGTCCTCCTGGACCGTTCGGCGTGTCCATGGCGCGGCTGTAGCGGATGGCGACGCTGTCCGCGACGGCGAACACCCATCCCCGGTGCACGTCGGCGGCTTGCTGCCGGGCCCGGGTGTGCATCTTCTCGAACATCCTCGGCACGGCGAGGATGAAGGTGGGGCGGTGCTGCCGTAGCTGCTCGAGCGCGCCGGTCATGTCGGCGCTGTGCACCATGGTGGCGCGGGTGTGCACCATGCCGACCTGGATCAACCGGGCGAACGCGTGCGCCAACGGCAGGAACAGAACCGTCGACGCCCCCGGATGCAACAGCTCCGGCAGCACCGCCGTGGCGTTGCTGATGTCGCAGTACATGTTGCGGTGCGTCAGTACACAGCCCTTCGGCTGGCCGGTTGTGCCACTGGTGTAGACGATCGTCGCCATGTCGTCGCCCGAGACTGCAGCCCGGCGGGCGTCGACCTGAGCGTCATCGATGACGCGGCCCTGACCGGCCAGCGCGATCAGATCCCCGTCGTCCATCTGCCACGCCTGGCGCAACGCAGGCAGTCCATCGCGCAGGCCGGCGAGCATCGCAGCGTGCTCAGCCGTTTCCACCACGCATCCCACCGCACCGGAGTCAGCCACGATCCACCCCATCTGCTCCGCGCTGGACGTCTCGTAGATCGGGACGGTGACCGCCCCGATCGACCACAACGCGTAATCGACGAGGGTCCATTCGTAGCGGGTGCGGCTCATCAACCCCACCCGGTCACCGTGCCCCACACCGGCGGCGATAAGGCCCCGCGCGAGGGCAAGCACGTCGTCGCGGAACTGCGCACACGTCACCGGCACGCCCCCGCCCCGCACGGATCGCCGGGCCGGCCAGGACCGGGGAACCGGATGCGGGCGCTCAAACTGCACACCTTCGGGATCCTGGCGCGCGTTGTCCCAAACCATGTCCGCCAGGCCCGCCAACGTGGCGCCGGTGACCACCGGCGCCACCGCCACCTCCCGCACGTCCGCCCACCCCCTCAACCCACTCACCCCGGGACGGCAACCGAAGCAGCTACGCGGTCATGATGACGCGACGGACTGCCGCCAGGACGGCGAACGACGAAACTGTCCCGGGGGCGACCCGTAAGCGGTAGCCCCCTCCCCCGACAGACGGCGGGCAGGCCACCCCTACGCTCGACGCTGGTGATCCCTACGCCGCCCCCGACGCGCTGTCTGCCGACAAAACGCCTATCACTAACAAAGGGCCACTTGCAGGCGTCGACGGAGAACGTGCGCGCATCCGGGCTCGGCTCTGGACCGATCCTCGCGGCCCATCAGCATCAGCCCGCCGGTCAAGGCCGGGCTGGAGGGCGGTGGATTGTCACGCGTCAGCGGGTCCTTCGGGCTCCTCGCTTGCGTGGCGGGTTCAGCAGATCCGCGATCGTGGCGATCGCCGTCGGCACCAGCCGGTAGTAGGCGAACACACCGTGCTTCTCCCGCTCCAGCAAGCCGGCCTCGGTGAGGATACGCAGGTGGTGACTTACCGTCGGCTGCGAGAGGCCGAGCGGCGGGGTCAGGTCACAGACGCACGCCTCGCCCTCGGGGGCCGACTGGATCAGGCTGAGCAGCCGCAGCCGGGCGGGATCCGCGAGGGCCTTCAGGACCCCCGCCAGCCGCTCGGCATCAGCACGTTCGATCGGCTCGCCGGCAAGCGGCGAGAGAGGCATGGTCTTTCCAGCCAGCGCAGTTCCCACATACTTCATCGTTCCACCAGCAGCATCCACCCACGCCCATATCGACGATCCGCGACGCCTAGGCTCCAGAGCAGGCCGCTGATCGCGCGGCTAACACGAGTTGAAGTTTAGGCGAAGCTGGCCGATCTGCCGGCGATCGTGCCGGTGCCGCCGGAACGTCCCACGCTCGATCTCGGCCAGGTGTCGCACCAGCCCCAGCAGCGACATCGTCGATGGCTCGACGGAACGCCACGCCATAGCCTCCGCATCAAGACCTGAACATTTCAGCTCCAATGTGAGGCGTTGACAGCGCAGGGCCTCGACCAGCGTGGTGCGCTCGTCGCCCAACGCTGGTCCGTTCTCCCGTGGGTCGTCGTCAAACGGCTTGCCGTCCGCGGTGAACATGTCGGCTCGTCGGGTCGTGGCCATGGCCATGGCCGCAATCATCGGTGATGCGCATGGCGGCCACCAAGGGATTAACTACGGCCTGGCCCATCTCGTCGACAAGCTCCGCACCCGACAACGGCTGAGCTACGCCCGCGGCGGATTGCCGTTTGATCCCACTACCTGGGAGCATGCGGCGCGTGACGGGGGGAACTGCTGCGCATCCCGCAGCATGGCGCAGCTGGGGCACCTGGTGTGTGGTCCTGCGCGTCGCCCTGATCACCGCGTGGAGCGTTTGGGCGGTGATGGCGTGGTGGTCGGCGCCGCGACCAGCCGACGCCGAGCAGGCCCGCGCAGACATCGCCGCAGGCGACGTAGCGGCGTACCAATGGGCGGACTCGTGGGAGCGGCCCGCCGCATCCTCCTGGGGTTCCGTGCCGAGGCTGCGCTCGTGCGGGCGTGAGGGCCCGCTGTTCGTCTGGCGCACCCATGATGGGCGCGCGTACTACGTGGTGCTGGACCGCGGGGTACGCTGCACCGACCGAACATCTGTTCTCCGCCGGCATGTCCGAGGGACTCGGTCCGCAGACCGAGTCGATCCGCGCGGCGGTGTGGGCGTCCCTGCTCGACTCCGGCCGCCCGCTTGCCGGTGACGTGAAGCCGGATTCTCGATATCTGGCGGCGGTCGTTGGCCTGGTCTGTCTGGCCATCCTCATCGCCGCGCCGGCGCCAGTCCTCGGGACGCGGTGGTACTGGTTCTGGATAGGCGCGGCGGTCCCGTTCGGACTGGGCGTGCTGACCTGGCTTATCCTCGAGCACCCGTGGTCACGGCGAGTCGTATCTCGGTCAGCCGAGGGGTGCCGCCTGGCTGGACGTGCGCTGTCTTGCCGAATTGCGCGCGTCATCCGTGCGTCGGTGTCATCAGGTGGTGCGGGACCGGGGTGACACGGGCTGGTGAGGTCGGCGCCGCGGTGGGGCTACTCGCCGCCCGGTGTCCTGTCGGTGATGTCCTCAGCAGCCGCCAAGAGCTCTGGCGCGAGCTTCCTCCGGGCATCCAGCACCTCGACTCCGACGAGCCGGCCGGCGGCATCGAAGTGCAGGTTGATCACCCTCGTCGCCCGTGCGTCGCCTACCGCCACGGGTCGATCTACCACACCGCCGGCACCGAGGAACTCCTGGCCACCACGACCAGCCTGTTCATGACCGCCACCCTGCTCGGCGGACTACTCATCCGTCAGACCTGCGGCTGGGGCCGCCTCGGCTTCGAAGGCGTCCTGCTACTGGCCACGGAATCCCCCGCCCGCGAGACCACCGGGGGGATCGCCGAACCAGGCCCGCCCGAACATTCCCACATGGTCGAGCAGGGCCAACCTCACCGGCCGGACCGTCCGCCCGCCGCGCTGTGACGAGCCTCGCTCGCTGCTGCCGAGTAGGGCCGGCGCGCCGAACGCCCAGATGATCAACGCCGGAGACCGGTCCGTCAGAAGCTGACGCCGCCGAGGGGTACCTCGCCTGCCGCAGGCCGCATGCGCGCAGGTCCGCACGGACCGCTCCCAAATCCGGTCCTGGGGGCGATCCCCGGGTGGATTAACGGGTAGTGCCGGCTGGGTAGGGAGTCTCGGGTGACGGCCATTCACCGGTTAATGATCGCGGTCGTGGCGGTGCTCCTGCTGTGGGCGGGCCTGGCATACCAGCTGTCGCGGCCGCAGGACGCGTCCGGCTACCTGCGGACCGCGCTGCAGGTGGCCGCCTCGGCCCACGACGCCGCCGCGACCGGCGCGCTGGTCGGCCGCCAACAACTCGACGGGCATCTCACCGACGCCTTCGCCACCACCGCCTACGACGACACGCTACGGGCGGTGTCCGGCGCGCAGAAGAAACTCGCCGCGGCACTCCCACCCGACGATCCCGTCGCCTGCCTACCACTCACCGAGCAGATCTCGGGCAGAAGCAGCGAGGAGCCGTTCACCCGTCACGTTTGCGAGTAGGGGCGCATGGAAAGGACCCTTGCGCCTCTACTCGGCCGGCGGGTTGTTGCAGTGCGAATGGGTGCATACGACGGCCGCAGACCGATCTGCCGTTGGGCCCAGAGGGCGCCCCGACGCAGATCGGTCTGCGGCCGATCAGCTCAGCTGACGGTCACTGAGATGGTCTTCGGCGACTGTTGCAGCTGCCCGTAGTTGTCGACCGCTCTGATCGACACGGTGTAGGCACCCGCCGGGACTACCGGCGACGTGTACGCGAAGTTCGACCCCGGGGAGCCCACGCTGGTGAGGAAGGCCGAGATCCAGGGGAAGCCGCCCGGGACGGTCGGCGTGTTGAACACACCGGCGGAGTTCATCCCCTTACCCGCGCTGTTGACGATCTGGATCTCCACTCGAAGCATCCCGACGTCGTCTACGGCACGTCCGGTGACCACGATCCTCGAGTCGGTGTAGACCTGGCCGTCCTGCGGGGTGAGGCTCGGTTCCAGCCGTGGATCGAGATCGCCTGGATACACGAGGTATCGAGCGGTGGCGCCGGAGGTCGAACCGTCCAGCTGGCCGGCCGTGTCGACGGCCCACGCCTCGACGCTGTACTCACCCTTGGTCGGCAGGTCGATCGGCAAGGTGAAGGTGGTGCTCGTCGCACCGGGCGAGGCGAGCGTGGCATTGACCGTGGCGAAGGCCGCCGCCAAGGTGCCGTTCGGCTGCACGTACCGGCCGGTGTCCAGGTCGCGCAGCGCCACCCGCACGCTCTGCACGCCCTTGTCGTCGGTCGCTGTGCCGGCCAGGTCGAGGTGCAGCTGCTCGACGTTCTGGTCGACACCGGTGAAGCCCAGGAGACCGTTCGGGAACGCGTCACCGGGCACCTGGGCGGTGACGGTGAGCCGGCCCAGGTTGACGGTCGCCGTCGTTAGTCCCAGGTTGTCGGTGGCCCGTACCCGGAAGTCGTACACGCCGGGCGTGAGCGGCACGGTGGTGTAGGACCAGTTGTACGACCCGGCGTTGAGGTTGGTCGGCGAGATCCGGTGGTAGGCCGCGATCGAATCGGCACCCCACGTGCCGTCGGCGGCCAGCGCCTCGCGCGTGGTGTTGTTGCGGAGATAGATCTCGACCGACTTCAGGGTGCCATCGTCGCTGGCGGTCCCGGAGAACGTGATCCCGCCGCCCGGTGCGACGGTGATCGGTGCGGCGGCGGTGGGCGGTGTCATCGGCACGGGCGTGCTGATGGCCACCACCGGCGGGACACCCGTCGCCGAGACGATCCAGTCCCGGGTGTCGCCGCGCAGGTCACTCTGACCGGCGGTGTCAATGGCGGTGGCGGTCATCCGCCAGTCGCCCTCGATAGGGAGGGCCACCTCGACCTGCCAGGTGGTCGACACCGCGCCGATGACGTCCGGCTCACCGCGGAACGTGTTGTAGACCGGGGTGACCGTCCCGTCGTCCTGGAGGTACCGGTTGTCCGGGGTGCGGAACGAGTACGTCATCGCACTGACGCCCTTGTCGTCGCTGGCGGTGCCGGTGGCGATGAAGCTCTTGGTGGTGAGCAGGCCGGCGGTCGGCGCGGTGATCCTCGTCGTGGGCGGCAGGTCGTCGAACCGGAAGGTCTCGATCTTCTTGACGGCCTTCGTGGCATCGCTCGCACCGTCGCGCCCGAACGTCTTCGCCTGGACCTGGTATTCGCCGGAGGGCAGCGACACCGAGAGGGACCACGAGGTCGAGGCAGTGTTCAGCGCGGCGACCGTGGCGTTGATGCTGTTGGAGGCTCCCCACGTGATGAGGTCATCCTGCAGGTATTGCTTGGAGTTCCGGTTCTGGATCTCGACCTGAACCCTGCTGACGCCGGCCGGAGCGGTCGCCTTACCGTCGATCACGAACGGTGCGTTGGCTTGCTTGACCGCTCCCTCGATGGGCGTGACGATCGTCGTGTCGACCGGCGAGGGCGCCGGCGCCCGGGTGAGGTCGAAGAATCCGACTCGTCCAGCCGTCATGCCGCCCTTGGTGTTGCCGTCGCCACCGACGAAGAGACCTCGCGAGGTGGCCAGGAGGGCCTTGTCCCCCTCGTACGAGTTGGAGCCCGGGTTCCACTCGAGCGCCGTGCCGGTTGTCGGATCGAGCGCGCCAAGGTGGTCGCGGCGGACCACCTGGTCGCCGAGACCGTAACCGCTCAGGCCCTGGCCCGTGCCGTACCCGACGTTGTCCAGACCGGGCCACGGGACGTTGGACATCGGCGATTCCTGCCAACTGAAGTGGCCGCCGACGTACACGGCCGTCTCGGTGATGGCGACCGAGTAGACGCTGTCGAAGTGACGTGACACCCAGATCGGCGCGACGTTGTCGTTGCCGGTCACCGGGAACGCGATCGCGGTGTCGTTGATCGGCGGGCGGTCGCCGCCGGAGCCGCTGGTGACGACAAAGTAGGAGTCGTTCGGCGCGATGTCACCGGCGAAGACCCGCTGGATGCCGCCGACGAAGGAGAGGTTGTCCTCCCACAGGCGCGTACGCCACGGCAGGAGGGCCTTGGTGGCGGTGTTGATGAGGCCGACGCCGTAGCGGTCCTGACCGGCGATCTGGCGACCAGTGTGGACGACCAGCAGCTTGCTGTCGTCGTGCGTCAGTTTGAGCTGCTGCACGGTGAGCATGCCGCCGACGCCGATGCCGCCGGACAGGGGCAGGTTGAATCCGCTGTCCACCGCGCCCGTGGTCGGGTTGAGCGCGACCAGGCGGCTGCGACTCACGCCGTTCACCTTCGTGAACTGGCCACCCACGTACACCGCGGTGTTGCTCACGGCCAGCGCGGTTGCGCGTGCGTCCGCGGTTGCGGTGAACGCTGCGATCGGAGCACCGGTGACCGGGTTGAGCCGTACGATCTTGCGCTTCGTGACACCACCGACCGTGTTGAACGACCCCGCGACATAGAGCGACGATCCGTCCGGCGAGGCCTCGACGGCCTCAACGGATCCGTCGAACGTCGGCCGGAAGCCCGTATCAATTTTACCAGTGTCGATGTTGTACGAAGCCAGCGACCGCTGCGCGACCGGCGTCGCGCCGACGTTGGCGATGGAAGTGAAGGAGCCAGCGATGAAGACCCGGCTTCCGACCAGCTCGATGTCCCAGATCTCGCCGTTGGTGATCCTCGGCACGTCGGTGCGCGGCGTGCTCGGAACCAGCCGGGTGTGCCCCGGCACCGGTTCGGCCGCGATCGCGACCGTGCGGGCGACGGTGCGCGTAGCGTCGCTGCTGAGTGTTTTCACGACGGTGCGAGCGGTAGTGCTCGCGACGTTGTTGGCGAGGTTGCCCGCCACCGTGCCCGCGGCCGCCGGTAGGCCCGTCAACACCACAGCCCCGGCAACCAGACCCGCAACGGCGCGGCTCCGAACATGCATCGAGACAACCCCCTGTAACGCCTGAATCGCGCTACCGGGTCTGCCCCCGGCAACATCCACTCCCTGGCGTGCCGGAAGTCACCGTAAGTTGCGGTGCCCCCTTGTGGTACCGACGCCCACCGGAATCGACCGCTCGACATCAATTCCGGCCCCACCGGCCGGCTCCGCCACCTTCGGATCCCAACCCGCTCCACCAATCGGATCGGGGCAACGCCGCCCAGCGGGCCGTCCCCTGTCTGATCGACCTACCCAACTGGCACAGGCTGAGCGAGCGAGCCGAGACGATGAGCCGCCTGACTGTGCATTGTCGGCGGCTGTTTGTCGCGCGCGTCGCCGGCGAGCGGCGGCCGGTCGGGTCGCCCCCCGTCGTCAAGGAGTTGGCTGTTCTCGTGCGACCGGCCACAAGTGACCGGCCCGTTGCCGGGCCGAAGGCGACGCCGGTCTGCAGGACAGGCCCCAGCAGGCCCATCGACAGGGCCGCAAGACCTGGCCCGGCGGTAGAAGCGCGGGGGTGCCAACTGCGTCAGCATTCACCTCACCGGCACCGGCCACCCTGTACGCGTATCCGCAGCACGCCGACGACCTCAGGCGAGGGTCGGGTGGTCAGTCGTGTCGCTCCGTCCCGCGTTGCTGCTCCTCGTTCTGCCGCAGGGCTTCCTCAAGTTGGTCCTCGAGGATGATGATCCGACAGGCGGCCTCCAGGGCGGTGCCCTGGTCGACCATCTCCCGGGCCCGAGCGGCCAGTCGCAGCTGATAGCGGGAGTAGCGGCGGTGCCCGCCGGCCGAGCGGTGTGGGTCGATCAGTTTCGCCTCGTCCAGGCGGCGCAGGAAATCCTGCGAGGTGCCGAGCATCTCCGCGGCCTGGCCAATCGTGTAGGCGGGGTAGTCCTCGTCGCCGAACATGTCATCGGGGTTTTGCCCCATGTCACCTCCACGTCGAGGGCCCCGGCGCTTGCGCGCCGGGGCCCAGGGTTACGGGTCAGAAACACCATCTACCGACAGGAACGTCGGCTTGTCGTATCCGCACCAGCCGTCAACGACGACTTCGGGTGCGAGGATCGCAAATGCGTGACCGGAGACCACCTCTCGTTCGATGGATACTGCGGTGTCCGCCCGGTCTGGGATGACGACCGGTAGCGGGCGATCCAACGGTGTACGGCCCTCCCTCTCCTCTGCTTTCTCTTTCCCTTGCTGACGCGCGATCCGCCGGTGTCGGAGCCCTGCGCAACTTCATGGCCCCGTACACGTGCTGCGAACTTTCAGCTGGAGCCCTGAAGACATTGGCCCCACCTGCGGCGCCCCGTCGTCGATCACGCCGGGGCTGTGCTTCTACTGCCGTTCCGAGGGGGAACACCGAAGCGTGCCTTGCTCCCACTCCTGGCCCGTCGTGACCTCACGTCCGGGCGCTCCGTCTGCGTCTTTTGTGGTTCTCTGCTCTCGACTCGAAGAAGAGTAACTGGCGCCAGTGGGGATGTCTAGCGGTTCCGGCATAGATTTTGTAGGTGTGCGTCCGCAGGCTCGGCACCCGAATGTCGCTGCGTGCAGAACCGGTGGGCGGGTGAACCTTGCTGGTCGCAGGTTGGATGGCTCAGATGGCCTTGGGCAAGTGCGGTGAACACAGCGGCGACGACGTCGTCGGCGGGACGTCGACGGCAAGTTCGCAGTGGCCGCGACAGGCGAGCGTCAGTGTCACGGAAGGCGGAGCCGCCGGCGTCCTGACCCAGGCGCCACCCCTCGGCATTTCGCCGCAAGATCCCCTAGTCCCCTAACGCCAAACGCCACCCATGCCCTAACCCGGCCGGATAAGGCTGGGGTGCAACCCCGATGTCCGATACCGCCCCTTCGGCCTACGGTCGATCGTGGGTCCGGGCGATGTTGTCTGAGACCACGTCCTAACAACACGCATCGAGGAGACCGGCCACATGAGTGACAGCGCCAGCACGAATTCGACCGTCGACGTGAACTCGACCTCTGCCGATTGGACCGGCAGCACGGGGGTAACCGCCGGCACGAGCTCGACCGCCGACATGGGCGCAGCCGCTGGCATGGTGTCGCCGCAGAGCCTGCAGGACTTCGTACTCGGCCTGCTCACGAACGTCGACGCCCGAGCGGCGTACGAGGCGGACCCGCAAGGCGCGCTGGACAAGGCGGGCCTGAACGACGTGGGCCCGGCCGACGTGCAGGACATCGTTCCGCTGGTCGCCGACTACGTTCCGGTGCAGGGCATCACGTCCTTGCTTGGCGGAGACAGCCTGGGCGCCGGCGCGGGCGCTAGCGTCGACGGACTCGGGCTCAACGGCGTGACCGGCATCCTCGGCGGACTCGACCTGACCGGTGTGACCGGCACGCTCGACAGCACCGTCGGCGGACTGGGCGTCAGCGGCGTGACCGGCGACGTCGGCGGCACCGTGTACGGCGCGACCGGCCTGGTCGGCGGCGTGACC
>JAEVHO010000083.1 GCA_016802835.1 Micromonospora sp. ATA32
CTCACGCACAGCACCCGCCCGCCGTTACCCGACCGACACCAACCACCGCCGATACCATTCAATACCCGGGCAAATCGACCGGATGTTTATGGCAGTGGGACGGAGAGAGATGGATGAGCATCGGCCAGGGCAGCACCCGAGGTGTATGCCCGGACTTCGACATCAACGGGCGGATGAAGCCCGTCCCTACCCTGTCTGAGGATCATCCTCTCCGGCTCTCGACCGTCGAGCACGTCGTCCACGAGTTCCACGTGCTCGCTAACTTTCTGTGCGTGGTAGACGTGCTGTTCGCCGTCACCCTTGGCGATGTAGGCGTGAAGGTCCAGATCCGGAACCACTGGATCCCAGGAGAGCTCGAGGGTCGCTTGCGGGGCGGCGAGCTTCGGTTTAGGCGGCGGCAGCGCTGCCGCGATCTGCTGCCGGAAGCTACTACAACCGCCAGCACCCGGATGCACATATTCGTGCACGTGTGCCCGATGCCGCCGATTTTCTGGAACGTAGGTGATGGCGGAACGGCTTACCGGACCGTATGCGGCCAAGATGACGACCGCCTTTGGCAGCCCTCCACTGTAGTCGGCCAGGGCCTGTCCAGGGTTCTTGGCAGCCGGCCGCAGGTATTGTTTCGCCTCGACCGCGAGGAGCGTGTCGGGTTGTGGATCGGAGCCTGCGAGGAAGCTGTAGTCGGGCTGGATGCGGTTCTTGCGTGAAGTAGCGATCGGGTTGTGGTACGGCGACCGTAGCTCGGCCCAGAGTTCGATGGGACCGGCAGTGCTGTCCATGTCGGCTACGGGAGTGGCCCGGAAGGGGAAGGCCAGTACGCCCTCCTGGACTCGGAAGGTCAGTCGTTCGGGGAGCGCTTTGTCGAACTCGGTCACCAGCCACGCCGAGTAGAACTCGTGCCGCCTGCCCCATATCGGCAGCGCAAGCATCGTCTCGACGGCCTCTCGCAGCACCTCTACTTCGACGGGGCGCCAATCGAGGTCGTCGAGCCAATCACGTAGCCTGGCGGCGATCCGGGTCCCATGCGACCGGTCCTCTGCTGCCCTCGCTACCTCCGTGTGCAGACCGATCAGTCGAGGAGGGAGCCAGTTCTCCGCGTCGCTGCTTCGGACAAGTTCGGCGTCATCCGGGAGCGGGTCAGATTCACTAGGCCAAAGCGAGGGACGGTCGGGAGCCAACGATCGGGCCCGGTCGAGGTACGCGCGCAGCACGGTCATCGCCTCGGTCACCGCAGCGTCGAGCGCCGGGTCTCCGGTCGGCGCTGGCGTCGGCAGATCATCTGGCCAAGAACCGGCGGTGTAGGCCGCGGCCCACGCTTCCAACTCTGGCGACAGATCGCCGATGGGATACGCGAAGGGAAAGGTCCACAGCTGAGCGTGTGTGATCTCGAGGCGCAGTACCGACTCGATGCTGGTCTGGGTCACCCTCACCTGCTCGCGGAACGCGGACAGCAGAACGTCAAGCTGGTCACCCTCGGAGAACTCGTACACGATCCGCAGGTTGTCGCTGGTTGCGCTGGTCGCGGCGATCCGCTCATACAGTCTTAGTAGGTCGGTCATCATCATCGCGAGAGGCTGTAGATCGCGCAGCAGCACGCGTACGAGGGCCCCGGCTTGTACACCCAGCCGGTCGAGCTCCCGGGCTACATCACGTCCCGGGACCAAGCCGAACTCGGTCCTGACCCTCTGAACGATATCCGCGTCGTAGTCACGCGGGCGCAGTTGCCCCAGCCCGCAGAGCCGCCGCCATAGATCAGCCGCAGAGTCGATGCGATCCACAACGTTAGATTACAGTGCGCGCTCTCCTCGTCGCGCCAGCCGGATAGAACTGGCGCCATACCCAAGGCACGGGCGAAGCCCTGTCTGCCAGGGTGAGTTGAGGCCAGCGGCTCGTAGCAAGTCCCGCTGACAGGGCGAGATCAGGATCGAGAGCGTTGAGCCTTTCTGTTGTTACCACGTCGGCCAGGATGATGGGGTCATGAGTCGTAAGCGAGGTCCACATTCGGACCGGCGGCGGGCACGCCGGGCGTTCACGCCGGCGCGGACGGGGCGACAAGGTGTGGTGCGTTGACCGCCCGCCACCGGGCCTGGGCGGCCTCGATGAGTTTGAATGTCATGGGCCAGACCGGCGGCCTTCGATCCGGGCCCTTGGTGACCTTTGTGCGGTGCCGCACTGGCGCGCGGCTGTCAACGCCGCCTCAAAAACCGTGGCTCTGGCACGACAGCAGGCTCTATTCCGATGCGAGCTACGAGCGCGCTTGGTCGCCAGACCTGAATGGCTACCCGTCCAGCCCGGTCTGAGCCGGCCGCCAACACGACCTGCAGCAGGTCGATCGACATACCTGCCTGGCGCGCGATGGCCGCTGCACTGCACTGCTGCTCGGCAAGCAGCTGTGCTGCCCTGCCCAGCAGTGATGGGCATTACAACGGCCACCGGCCACACCGATCACTCGGCCAGCGACCACCGAACCCGCCACCGCAGGTCGTTGACCTCAGCAGCGCTCGCGTCCAACGACGCCCGATCCTGGGCGGATTGATCAACGAATACTCGCAGGCAGCGTAGCCCGAATCTGATTTACGAGCCCGACAGGCTAGGCGGCCGGCGACATCGCAGGGCCGATGCTGCGGATCTGCTACCTGGTGGACCGTGCCTTCCTTCCGCACCTACGCCGCCTACACCCGAACAGCCGAGTTCATCGCTGCCCTTGACCTGGTGTTAGAGGAGGCCAGGGCCCGCACCGTCGCGGTGATGTGCAGCGAGACGGTCTGGTGGCGGTGCCACCGCCGTCTGATCGCCGACGTGGCCACGCTGGCCCGGGACGTGCCGGTCCGTCACATCATGCCCGACGGCCGACTGGACCTACACCCCCCGGCCGAGGGAGCCCGGGTGCGCCCAGATGGGCTGTTGATTTGGGATGCCGGCTAAACCGGAGGGCGATCACGGCCACGTTATTCCTCACTCGGAGGACCCCATCTACAGCCTCCAATTCCAACATCCGCCTACCTGCCGAGACCATGGGTGTATCGGGTCAGGATTGGTGGACGCGCGTGTCTGCGGCGGCCCTCCGAGCTCCCGCCTTGCGCGCCAGCCGCCGGGGCTTCAGACGTGCCGGCCGCGGAGCGGCAGCGGCCGTCGCGCGCCCAGGTGCCGGCGCGTGCGGCGCCGCTTTTCGGGGCACCTTCCGGCAGTCGCCAGCGATCGGCGGCGGCCGGCGGCCTGCGTGTCCCGTCACGGGAGATGCTTGACACGGCGGATCTTGGACCCTCAGAACGTCGCGAGTTGCTCGCTGTGCGGCTGCCTGCCACCCAGCTCCTCGGTGAGCTCGCGCGCCGTGGTCAGGAGTGCGGCGAGGTGGCTGGAGTCGTCGCGTGCCGACAGGCTCACCTCCGTCCCCACGAGTGCGAGGGCAGCGCACACGCCGTACTCGTCGAAGACGGGCGCGGCTATCGCGAGGATGCCGGGCACCTCGGTGTAGGTGGCGAAGCCACGGGCCCGCACGGCCGCAACGTCGTCCTCAAACGCTGTGCGCTCCCCGACGGGGTAGTTCGCGAGATAACGCGACACCATGAGCTGGTCGGGGTGCCAGGCGAGGAATACCTTGCTCTGAGCGGCTCCTAGGGCCAGCTGGGTACCGACCCGGACGGTGACCACGACCACCGGTGCCGGCTCCTCCTCGACGCGGGATACGACGGCGCCGGTGCCGCCCCACAGGCTCATGACGGCCGTGTGGTGCGTGGCCGCGCACAGGCGCCGAAGGTGGGCGGGAGCTAGGTCCACCACCCTGCGCCGTCCGAGAGCGAAGACACCGAGCTGCAGCAGCAGGCCGCCCGGGATGAACGAGCCTGCGCGATGTCCTCGCTCCAGCAGGCCGGCGGCCACCAGCGAGGTGCAGTAGCGGTAGGCCGTCGTCCTGTTGAGGCCGAGGCGCTCCGCCACCTCGGCGGCAGTGAGGTCGGAGCTGCCGAGCCCGAACAGGCGCAGGATCTGGGCCGCCCGGCTCACGGCCTGGATTTCGGGTTCGAGGGATGCCGGGGGTGCGGAGTTCCGTCCCACGCTGCTCACGAAGCCGTCCTCATCTTTCGCTCGCCCATCGGACCTCGCCTTCGCCATGCGAACCCCACGCCTCTCCCCCCTGCGTTAGGGGCAACACGTACAGCATAACCGCCCCCCTTGTGGGTCACATAGCGAACATCTACTCTGCCATGTGAACACAGCCCTGGGTTCGCTTCGCCTCCAAGGTCGAGTTCGCCGAGTGGCTAACCCCAAAGGAGCTCGTGATGCCGCCGAAGGAGTCACCCATGCAGAGCAAGGGCACGCAGGCCGACACCTGGATGGAGTCGCGGCGACGGTTGCTGCCGGCGATGGTTGTCGGGACGATCCTCGAGTGGTACGACCTGTTCATCTACGCGCAGGCGGCCGCCCTGGTATTCGGTGTCCTGTTCTTCCCGCAGTTCTCGTCCGGTGCAGCGACGCTGGCTGCGTTCGCGACCTTCGGTGTCGGCTACCTGGCCCGTCCCCTCGGGGCGGTCGTCTTCGGACATATCGGGGACAAGTACGGTCGCAAGCGGGCGCTGGTGACGACCCTGATCCTCATGGGCTTCTCGACCACGGCCGTCGGCTTCCTGCCGACGTACACATCAATCGGCATCGCTGCACCCCTGTTGCTGGTTCTGCTGCGCTTGCTACAGGGGCTCGGAGCCGGGGCGGAGTACGCCGGTGCCTTCGTGATGGTCGCCGAGGTGGCTCCAGCCCGTCGGCGAGGGTTCTGGACGTCAGTGCCAGGAGTGGGTCTTTACGGCGGGGTCTTGCTCGCCTCGCTCGTCGCGGCCTTCGTCTTCACGCTGCCTAAGGAGACGCTGTACGCGTGGGGGTGGCGGGTCCCCTTCCTCATCAGCTTTGTGCTGATCGGGGTGGGGCTTTACATGCGGCTGCGGGTGGTTGAGTCGCCGGTCTACGAGGAGATGGCTGAGCGCAAGGCGGTCCGCAGGCTTCCGATCATCACTGTGTTCCGGGAGGCTCCGAAGCGGTTGTTCCTCGCCGTTCTGCTTACCGCACCGATCGCGTTCCACGCCTACATCGGCCTGACCTATGCCCTGACGTATAGCGCCCAGCGCGGCGCCACGGCCAAGGAAGCGGTCATCGGGACGGTGCTCGCCTCGACGGTCGCCCTCGTCAGCGTGCCGATCGCGGGTCGCCTCAGCGACCGCTTCGGACGCCGGCCTGTCTACCTGGTCCTAGCCGCTGCGTCCGGTGTGATCGCCTTCCCCTACTTCCTGCTGCTCAGCACCGGCGAACCAGCACTCATCTGGCTGGCCCAGGCCGCGCTGATGGGACCCGCTGTGTTCGCGCTCACCGGCGCCCAGGCCGCCTTCCTGGCCGAGTTGTTCGACTCGCGGTACCGGTACTCCGGTGTCGCTATGTCACGGGAGATCAGCACCGCGGCGCTCTCGGCTCCAGCTCCCGTGATCGCCATCTCCCTCGCCAACCTCAGCGGCGGAGATCCCTGGCTGACTGCGGGAGTCATGGTTCTCATCAGCGCGGCCTGCTTCGTCGCCGTGCTCGTCCTTCCCGAGACACGTGGGCGGGACATGTCGGTGGACGCCGAGGCGTCGGCTGCCGCTGCTCATGTCGCAGGCTCCTCGATGACCGGAGCGCACAACCATGGCTGACACCGCCCGTGCATGGCCGAGCTACGACGAGCTGTTAGCCCAGACCGAGGGCCCGCCAGGGTCGGCGTGGCGGACGTTCGGCGACGGCGACCAGCTCGGCACGGTCAACTTCATGACCCCGGACCGGGTCGTGGCCGGCGCGGGCCTGGTGCGGCGAGGGCGGGTGTTCAACCTCGACTACCCCGTCAACGCATTCGAACCCTTCCCCTCAGGGACGCGGCACCCGGCCACTCTGCACCGGTTCGCCAACAACCCGCAGCACCGCGACGACTACCTGGACTCGTTCTACCTGCAGTCCTCGTCCCAGATCGATGCGCTGCGCCACATCGGCGACCCGCGGTTTGGCTTCTACGGTGGGGCGAGCGGCGAGGAGATCGACGCGGGGCCGCGCGACCTCGGCATTCAGCACTGGGCGCAGCACGGGATCGTCGGGCGTGGGGTCCTGCTCGACGTCCAGCGCGACAGCGTGAGTCGGGGCTCGCCGCTGGACCCGCGTGAGGGCCGGGCGATCACGGTCGACGACCTGGAGGCCACGGCTGAGGCGCAGGGCACCAGCCTGGAGGGTGTGGACATCCTCCTCGTCCGGACCGGTTGGGCGGGCTACTACCTGTCCCTGGACACCGACGCCCGGCGGCGTGCCAACCAAACGCTGGCCTCGCCCGGACTGGCGCAGTCCGAGGAGGTCGTGCGCTGGCTCTGGGATCACCGGGTCGCCCTGGTCGCGGCGGACAACGTCGGCGTGGAGGCGATTCCCGTGATCGCGTCGGACTTCGTCCAGGACGGGCAGGACGTACCGGTCAAGGGCGTCGACCACAACGGGATGCTGCACCGGCCGCTGATCTCGCTGCTCGGCATGGCGCTAGGCGAGCTGTGGGCACTCGACGAGCTCGCCGAGGACTGCGCGGCCGACGGCGTCCACGAGTTCCTCCTGGTCGCTTCCCCCCTGAACCTCGTGGGCGGTGCCGGCTCGCCGGCGAACGCCCTCGCCATTAAGTGACGTCGATCCGCTCGAGGAGAACACCATGACCACGCCAGCCATCGTCTCGATCCTGTCCGGACTGGTCGACATGCACTGCCACTCCGGCCCGAGCCCTTTCCCGCGCAGGTTCGACCACGTCGAGGCGGCTCAGGACGGCGCCGACCGGGTCCGGATGCGCGCCATGGTGGTGAAGTCCCATCACCACAACACCGTCATGGACCTGCTGGCCATGAAGGACCGCCTGGCGTCGGTGCCGACCCAGGTCTTCGGGGGGGTGGCGCTGAACAACCAGGTGGGCGGGCTCAACCCCAGCGTGGTCGAGATGTCGCTGAGGATGGGTGGCAAGGTCGTCTGGTTCCCGACGTTCTCCTCCGGCCGGCACATTGAGTGCCACCCGGAGAACTCGGGCTTCCCTACGGCGACCGTCCAGCTCGGCACCGAGCGCATCGACGTGACCGACGACGGCGGCGAGCCCCTCGAACCGGTTCACCGCATCCTCGACCTGATCGCCGAGTCCGGCGCCGTCCTCAACGGCGGCCACATGTACCCGGACGACATCACCGCCGTGTTCCGGCTGGCGCGGGAGAAGGGCATCCAGCGGATGGTGATCAGCCACCCCGACTTCGTCATCGGCGCCGACCCGGAACAGTGCCGTGAGCTGATCGGGCTCGGGGCGTACGTCGAGCACGAGATGCACATGTACGACCCCGAGGCGTCGATGAAGTGGGACCCGGCGCAGCTGTACACCTGGATCGAGCAGCTCGGCCCGGAGCACACAGTGCTCGCGTCCGACCTAGGGCAGCTGAACATGCCGAAGCCCGTCGACGCCTTCATCCGCGTCGGCGAGGCACTGCTGGATCTCGGCCTACCGGAGAAGGACCTGCAGCTGATGGTCCGCGACAACCCCGCCCGCCTCCTCGACCTGAAGGACTGACGATGTTCGACACCTCAGACCCTCGCGCCGCCCTGGCCACCGCGCCGTCGCCAGCGCCTGCCCAGGCCGCGGCGGCACCCCAGTACGCGGAATTCCTTGCCAAGGCGCCCGCCGAGACGTCCGCCGCGGGCTCGCCCACCTGGTACTACCGCGGGCAGAACTTCGTGCTGGCCCTCAGCCGGCTCGCGGCCGGCGACTCGCTCACGCGCACGGAGCAGCCGCACGAGTACGTCGTCCTGCTGACCGAGCCGGACGGGCACGTCACCATCGAGGGCCCGGACGCGACCAGAGAGGTGGCACAACCGGCTGTCGTCGTCGTCCCGCCTGGGTCGAGCACCGTCACCGCGGTCCGGGAGACCACCGTCGTCCGGCTCTTCGACCGCCGCAGCGAGGACGTGATGGCTCTGGCCATGAACGCCGAGGCCTACGCCGAGCCGCACGCCAACGTGGCTGACCTGAAGCCATGGCCCGACCCACCGGACGGACACCGCTTGCGGGTCTACCCGATCGACGACATTCCCTCCGAGGCAGGGCGCTTCGGACGCATCTTCCGGACCTCGGCGTTCATGGTCAACGTCCTGGACCCCCAGCACGGGCCACGGGACCCCGAAAAGCTTTCCCCGCACCGCCACGACGACTTCGAGCAATGCTCGCTGGCCGTGGCGGGCAGCTACGTGCACCACATCCGCACGCCGTGGACGCCACGCCGCAGCGAGTGGCGCGAAGACGAGCACGTGCGAGTGGGCGCCCCGTCAGTGGCGATCATCCCGCCCCCGACCGTGCACACCAGCGAGGCCGTGGGTGAGGGCCTCAACCAGCTGGTGGACATCTTCTGCCCGCCGCGAGCGGACTTCTCCGCCAAGGACGGCTGGGTGCTCAACGCCGAGGAGTACCCGGCCCCATGATCCGCTTCCTCGAGCTGGTCCACCAGCGAGAAGGCCTGCTGGGCACCTGGATCAAGCTGCCCTGCGTCGAGAGCGTGGAGCTGATGGCGCTGGCCGGGTTCGACTTCATCGTGCTCGACCTCGAGCACTCGCCGATGAGCCTGCAGACGGCCTCAACCCTGGTCGCGGTCGCAAACGGGCGCGGTCTCGCCCCGCTGATACGGACCCCGGACCACTCGCCGGCGGTGATCCAGCGGTGCCTGGACGCTGGAGCCAGCGGCGTCGTCGTGCCGCACGTCGATAACCCGGAGCAGGCCGCGACGGTAGGGCGCGCCGCCCGGTTCGAGCCGGCGGGCACGCGAGGCGTCGGGCCCACCAGCCGCGCAGGCGACTGGGGACTCTCCCCGGTGCCGGAGTACCTGGGCTCCGATGCGCATGCCGCCGTCGTGGCGCAGATAGAGAGCGCCGCCGGGGTCCGGGCAGCCGCGCAGATCGCGTCCGACGGGCACGCCGACGCGCTCTTCGTCGGCACGGCCGACCTGTCGGTGTCGCTCGGGCGACCCGCGGACCACCCGGACGTGACCGACCTGGTGCAGCAGGTGGTCGACGACTGCCGTGGCGCTGGCCTGCCATGCGGGACGGCGACCGGCGCCGATCCCAGGCGAGCGAACACACTGTTCGCGCAAGGGTTCACGTTCGTCATGCTGAGCAACGACGCCACCATGCTGGGCGCCGGTGCCCGCGACCTCGTCAGTGGTGCCCGCGCCGCTGCCGCAGAGCGGACGGGATGATGCGAGCTCTCATCGTGCACGCGCACCCCGAGCCGACGTCGTTCACCTCCGCCCTCCGCCGGACCGCCGAGACGACGCTGCGCGAGCTCGGCCACGAGGTTCAGGTCTCAGACCTACACGCCGAGGGCTTCGACCCGGTGGCCGGCCGGCACGACTTCGTCACCGTCGCGGACCCCGAGCGGTTCCACTACCAGTCCGAGCAGAGGCACGCGGCCCAGTACGACGGGTTCGCCGCAGACATCGCCCGCGAGCAGGAGCGGGTGGCGGCAAGCGACCTGTTCGTGTTCACGTTCCCGATCTGGTGGGGTGGCCCGCCAGCGATCCTCAAGGGCTGGTTCGACCGCGTGATGGCATACGGCTTCGCGTACGAGGACGGGATGCGCTTCGACACCGGGTTCCTCCGCGGACGGAGCGCCCTGATGGGCATAGTCACCGGCGGGACGCCGCCGCGCTTCTCGGCCGACGGGACGTACGGCGACATCAACCAGGTCCTGTGGCCGGTGCGGCGGTGCATGCTCGAGTACCTGGGCCTAGACGCGCCCGACCCCTTCGTCGCCTACGCCGCGCCCCGCATGGACGACGGCGCTCGCGCCGACTACCTGGCTGCGTGGCGCCGCCAGCTGACCGTGGCCGCCAGCACCGCCGAGGCCTTGCGCGGCAGCCGTCCCGATCTGCCCCGTCCGACAACCGTCACCGATTGGAGCTCCCCCGCATGAAGCTCGCCAGCTACCTCGTCGACGGCCACCCCACCATCGGCATTAAGGTCGACGACGCCACCATCGCACCGCTCTCCTCGGTCTGGACCGGCGGAGGCCCCGCCCCACGCGACATGATCGAACTGATCGAGTCCTGGCCGGCGGCACCCCAGGACACCCCCAGAAGTGGCGCCGACGGGGCCGAGCCGATCGAGCGTATCGACACCGAGAGCCGTTGGCTGCCGCCGGTTCCCAGGCCGTCGAAGATGATGGGCGTGGCCGCGAACAACAAGGCCATCTTCGAGCTGGCCAGCTTTGCGCCCGACCACCCGGCCATTTTCAGCTACCCGCCGTCGGCGCTGACCGGGCACCGTCGTCCCATCGAGCTGCGCACCGAGTACGGACTCACCCACCCGGAACCGGAGCTCGGTGTCGTCATCGGCCGACGGACGAAGCGGATCACCGTCGACGAGGCGCTGGACGCCGTGTTCGGCTACACAATCGTCGACGACGTGACCTCGCCGACGCTGAAGTCGGGAGACACCCTGGTCATCCCGCGTTCGTCGTCGTCGTCACTGGGGACCGGTGGCCGGGTCGACCCCGATGCGCCGCCCCCGGGCTTCGAGCACGGTGACATGCAGCTCACCTACCACGCCAGGTCCAAGGGCACCGATACCTTCGCCCCCTGCGGACCGTGGATCGTCACCCGGGACGAGATCGAGGATCCGAACGCGCTCGCGGTCACCCTCACCATCGACGACGAGCTCTGCATGGAGGACAACACCGGCAACCTGATGTACTCCGTCGCCGAGGTGATCGCGCACGCCAGCAGCTACTTCACCCTCGAGCCCGGCGACATCATCCACGTCGGCACCGCCGGTCGGGGGAAGTACCGCTTGCGTGACCTGGACTACCAGCAGCGGGACCGCTCCGAGCGGACGATCACGATCGACGCCATTGGCAGCCTGGTCAACCCGATCCGGTGCGTGGGGTAGGTGTCGGAATGAGCGACAGCCCGGCGCTGTGGAAACCGACGGCCGACGAGGTCTCCAGAACGAGGATGCGGGAGTTCACCGACTGGCTCAAGCGTGAACGCGGGCTGAGCTTTCGTGGGTACGAGGCGTTGTGGGAGTGGTCGGTCAACGACTTAGACGGCTTCTGGTCGGCGGTGTGGCAGTTCTTCGGGCTGGATGCCGTGTCGGGGTATGACGCGGTGCTCGGGTCGCGGGACATGCCGGGCGCCGAGTGGTTTCCCGGTGCGACCCTGAACTTCGCCGACCAACTGCTGCGCCCGGGTGCGGGTTCCGACCCGGCGATCGTGTCCGTGAGCGAGGGCTCCGAGCCGGTGACCATGTCGCGGGCCGAGCTGCGCCGCCAGGTGGCGTCCCTGGCCACGACCCTGTCCGAGTTGGGGGTCGGGCGCAGTAGCCGAGTCGTCGGCTACCTGCCGAACGTCCCGGAGGCGATCGTGGCGTTCCTCGCGACGGCGTGGCTCGGCGCGACCTGGTCCAGCGTTGGCCAGGACTACGCCGCTCCGGCGGTCGTCGACAGGTTCGGCCAACTGGAGCCCACCATCATGGTCGCCGCCGACGGCTACCGGTTCGGGGGCAGGGAGCACGACCGCCTGGCTGCAGTGACGGAACTGCGCCGGGCCCTGCCCACGGTGAGCGCGACCGTCATCGTCCCGCGGCTGCGCCATGAGGTCACGCTCCCCAGTGCGATCTCGTGGGACGAGGCCACCTCTCGTCCGGGTGCCGGCCCCGGCCCGGAACTCGTGCCGTTCTCCCACCCACTCTGGGTGCTGTTCTCCTCAGGGACCACCGGCCTGCCCAAGGGCATTGTGCACGGGCACGGCGGAGTGCTGCTCGAACAGCTGAAGAGCCTCGGGTTGCACTGGGACTTGGACCGGCGGGACCGCTTCTTCTGGTTCACCTCACCGAGCTGGGTGATGTGGAACCTGCTCCTGTCTGGCCTGGTCACCGGGTCGTCCGTGGTGACCTACGACGGCAGCCCGACCTACCCCGACCCTGGGGCGTTGTGGAAGGTCGTGTCCGACGCCGGCGTCACGGTCTTCGGTACCAGCCCTGGCTACCTGCAGGCCACCCGCGACGCGGGTATCCGCCCGGCAGCCGAGCACGACTTGAGCATGCTCCGCTCGATGGGCTCGACCGGCTCTCCCCTGGCGCCGGACCTGCACCAGTGGGCGGCCGAGGCCGTTGGGCCCGGTCCGCTGTTCTCGATCAGCGGGGGGACCGACATCGCCGCCGCCTTCTGCGGAGGCGCCCCGACCTGCCCGGTATGGCCGGGAGAGCTGTCTGTGCGCAACCTCGGCGTGGCGATGCAGGCTTGGGACGACGAGGGCCGGACGGTCCGTGACCAGGTCGGGGAGCTCGTCGTCACCCGTCCGATGCCGAGCATGCCGGTGCACCTTTGGAACGACCCCGACGGCCAGAAGTACCGTGACGCCTACTTCTCGACCTTCCCAGGGGTGTGGCGGCACGGCGACTGGGTCACCGTGACCAGCCGGGGCAGCGTCGTGGTGCACGGGCGCTCGGACTCCACCCTGAACCGCAACGGGATCCGGATGGGTAGTGCCGACATCTACCACGCGGTCGAAAGCCTCGCCGACGTGAGCGAGGCACTGGTCGTCGGCGTGGAGCAGCCCGACGGCTCATACTGGATGCCATTGTTCGTCGTCTTGGCCGACGGTGTCGCCCTAGACGCGGATCTTGAGACCCACATCTGCGACGCGATCCGGCGTGCCGCGTCACCCCGTCACGTGCCCGACGAGGTCATCGCCGTTCCGGGCATACCCCACACGCGCACCGGCAAGAAACTGGAGGTGCCGATCAAGCGGATCCTGCAGGGCGCCGCGGTCGACAGCGTGCTGCAGCCCGGCAGCCTCGACGACCCTGCCCTGCTCGCCCCGTTCGTCCTCCTCGCACGGGATCGTGCCGGGCTGGACTGAGTGAGCGTCGGGCCCGGGGGGCGATCCGCGGTAGCGGAATGGCGGCTTGGATGGAACTGACTCGCCATGCCTTTTGCGCCGTCCGTCCCGATCTCTTTGCCGTGAGGGAGACGTCACGCCTCCCCTGAGCGAGACGTCACGGAGATCGTCGAGGGGGTAGCCGTGCGCCCGGCTGGGCGGGAGCGTAGGCCACCCAGGCAGTCACAGCAGGACGTTGCCTCCATCTGCCCGGCCAGCGAGCCAGGCGCTGAGCAGCGGGCCGACGGCGCCCAGAAGCCCGATTATGTGAGCACCGGTGCTACCCGGGTCAACGACCAACATGTTCAACAACGGCGCACTAGGCCCGCTCGACCTCGCGCAACATCAGCGCAAGACTCTGCGATCGCCGCTCAGCCGGTAGCGCCTCCCACGCTCGCCGCGCGTACGCGACGCCGCCGGCCTGGTCGCCGGCCTTCGCCATCGTTAGGCCCCTGTGTAGCTCAATATGTGTTGCGAAGCGCGGAAGCCCGGCCGGTCGCGTTCGGTCAGCCTCCTCCTGAGCCTCGCGGCCCGGGTTGGGTAGCCCGAGGCGGGCGTAAAGCATGCTGCGGAAGGTGGCCATGCGCCAGGGCGGTACCGCCGTGTCCGAGACCTCGCCGTCGGGGGAGGCGACCCGGTCGAAGACCCTGCGTGCCTCGGTGTCGAGTGCGATAGCGCTGGCCTGGTCGCCGCGTCCCGCCGCGACGTGCGCCCGTGCCATGAGCGCCTGAACGCGCCCGAGCGACGGTCGGTCGGACAGGCCGACGGCCTGGTCCGCGTATCGGCGCGCCGTGGGCAGTGCCGCGCCCTCGTAGGCGAGCGCGATCGCCGCCCGGCCGCGAACCCACACGCGGACGCCGAGGTCGTCGGACCGGTCGGCCGCCGTGGCGGCGAGGTCATACCAGCGGATCGCCTCGGCGGGATTCGCCGTCGTTTTGCCGTAGGTCACGAGCGCCCGCGCGGCGTGCGACCACATGCGGGGCGTGTCGAGGTGCTGCTGAAGTATCACGAGGTCGCTCGCGAGCCGGGCCTGAAGTAGGGCGGCGCCGACGGCCATGTAGTCCCGGCCGTACTGGTCGACCCGCTCGCGCCAATCCTCCTCTGCACCTCGGCCGTGGAGTGCGGCACTGAAGCCCGCTCGGATGAGTTCGCCAGCCACGACTGGTCCGACGACGCCAGCCGCCAGGCCGAGCACTCCCCGCCGGTTCATGTCTACCTCCCCGAGCGCCCGCGCGTATGCGAGCACGATGTCAGGCGTCGCGGCCCGTCGCCCAGCCTCGACGTTGCTCAGGTGGGAGGCCGAGTAGCACGACCGGGCCGCTACCGAGGCGAGCGTGACGCCAGCCTCGGTACGAGCCTGCCGCAACTGCGCGCCGAGGTCGTCCATCGGGGCCCCCTGTTGAAAGCTCGTGAAAGCGCGATCGCCTTCCGAGAGTAGTCCCGCGCTCACGAGACTGTGGACATGCGGAACCGCTGACGTGGCCCGAACCGTCGGCGGAACCTGCACGGGGCCGCCTCGGCGGGACGGTGGGGCGGCCCCTCCAACCGCTGAAGGAGGCCCGCCCGTGCGAATCCTGTTCCGGCGCCGCAAGCCCGCCCCAAGGCTGCCCTCGCTAGAGCGCCGGGACCTGACTCGCACCCGGGCGTTCTCCGAGAAAGGGGGCCGGTGGTGAGCGGGACGATCGCGAAAGTGCTCAGCGGGCCCAGGGCTTGGTGGCAACTTCGACGCGCCACCGGGTCGCAAGCCAAACAGGCAGCGGGCCAGGATTTCGAGCGCGGACAAATCCATCCGGCCAGCAGAGGCTTTCAGCCCTCGTGGGCGCAGCAGCCGACCCACCTCTACCCGAGGGTCGGGCCGCTGATGACCCTTGGGCAGCGCACCCTCTACCGGGTGCCGGGGCGGCCTCGATGAGCGGCATCCTCGTCCACGCCATCACCGCCGCCGCCACGGCCACGGCCAACTCGATCGCTCTCCTGCACCGGACGCCTGATGGCCGCCCTCACGCCAGGGTGTGCGTCTCCTGCACCTCACCCGGGACCTGCGAGGAGTACGAATGGGCCGAGAGCTACCTCGCCCAGGTCGTCGCAGACGCCGCCGCCCGACAGCCGGCGTCATGACGGTCGTCGGCCTGTCACTGCCGCAGGCGACCGCGCGGGTGATCCTGCTGGCTCTCATCGTGGCCACCTATCACTGGCCGAACGCCCGCGGTCGGTGCCCACGCTGCGGCGTGGCCAAATGCCTGCCACTGCGCATCGCCCGAGACGTGCTGCGACGGCGATCCCGGCCGCTGGCGCCAATCCTGACGGGAGACCCTCGGTGAGGCGACTGGAGATCGGCTACAGCTGCTGGGGGTTCCTCGGCCCCGGCGTCGTTGACACCCCCGACGGCTCACGCTCGTACCGGACCCCTCTGATAGACGCGCTGGAGCTCGCCGGCCACATGGTGACGCTGCTTCAGGCCAACCGTGACCTCGACGAGGCCGGCCTCGACCTGCGCGATGCGTACGACTTCAACAGCGGCCTGCCCGACCTCGACGTCGTGATGTTCGAGTGGCGGTGGCCGCTGCCCGGCCGCAACACCACGGCCTGCGGCAGCCCCGGTCACCACTGCGACCTGCACCGACAGACCGAGCTGATCGAGCACTACACCCTCGCCGGCGTACCCACCATCATCTGGGACCTGGACCGACGGCTGCCCGCCGACGATCCGTTGCGCACGCTGCGCAACGTGCGGGTGTGCGAGTTCGCCACCCGCCCCACACCGGGCGCGACCACCACTTTCTGTCCGGTGCCCGACTCCCGGCTCGACGCTGCCGACGCCTGCGAGTTGGCGCAGCTTCACCGGCCTACGTCGCTGGTGTACGTCGGGAACCAGTACGACCGCGACGAGCATTTCGACCGGTACTTCGCCTCCGCGGCCACGCACGTGGGCCACCGCGTCGCGGGGAAGTGGACTCGCACCCAGGTATGGCCGCACGTCAACTTCACCGGCCGGTGCGCGTTCGCCGAGGTCGACCGGATCCACCGCGGTGCCCTGGCCACCGTGATGCTGCTGCCCGCCCGGTACGCCGCCGTCGGCCACATCACGCAGCGGCTGTTCGAGGCGGTCCTCGCCGGCTGCGTGCCGCTCATACCCGCCGACGTGGTCGACGGGCACCGCTTCGTCCCCGACGAGCTCATCGTCGTCGACGGCAAAGACGTCGTCGAGCGGGTCGAATATTTCCAGCGCATCGCCGGGACCATCACCCACGCCGGGCTGATCTACCAGTGCCTGCGCCACCTCGACCAGATGCGGCTGTCCCGCCAGGCAGCCGTCTTTCAGCAGGTCATGACCGACCTGATGTCCACCCCCGAGTGAGGGAGACGCCCATGGTCTTCGGACCCGAGTTCGGCAGCTTCCAGCCGGCGTACCTGGCCGTGCTGCGGGAGATCGCCACCAGGCACCGCTTCGACACCTGCGGTCGA
>JAEVHO010000084.1 GCA_016802835.1 Micromonospora sp. ATA32
CAACCACGTCCACCTGCTCGTCAACTTCCCACCCAAGGTGGCCCTGTCCAAGCTGGTCAACTCCCTCAAGGGCGTGTCCAGCCGGCGGATGCGCCAAGAGTTCCCCGACCTGCGGCGCCACTACTACCGGGCCAACCGACTGTGGTCGGGCTCGTACTTCGCCGGCTCCGTCGGCGGCCCACCACTGACTGCCGTACGTCAGTACATCGAACAGCAGAACCCCCCGGTCTAAGGCACTGCTCAGGCCCTGGCGGCCCTCCCAGCGCGGGCCTTCACCCCCGCCCCGAAAGGGCGGAACACTGGCCCGCATCCCGGTAGCGGGAATGGGCGCCGCCGGAGACCTGGACCCGCAGCCGGTGGCCGGCCGCGAAGCGGTGCGCCGTCGGCCAGAGGACGACCGGCACCCGCACGACCCCGGCGGCGTCGGTGGGGAAACGGGTGCGCGGAGCCGGACGCTGGTCCAGGTCAGCACGTCCGGACGGGCCTCCACCGGCCGGTTGTCCACCGGTCCGGCGCGCTGGGCGACGAGCAGCGGGCCGCCGAGCGACGGGGTCGGGTCGACCGGGTCGTACCAGAAACCGGCCGGCGGCGAGGGGACCGGCGCGGCGGTCGACAGAACGCCGCCCGGGTACAGGTGCCAGGCGGTCGGGATGGCCGGCGGCGGCCAGTCGGGCAGGTCCCGTGGGTCCATGGTCCGACGGTGAGCCGGGTGCGGGCACCGGCGGCGTGCAGGGCGGCGAAGTCGTCGAGCTGCGCGGGCAGGAAGATGTCCTGCCAGCCGCTGACCATCGCCACCGGGACACGTACCTCCGCGATCCGGTCACCGAAGACCCGGGACCGCCAGTACCCGGCGGCGTCCGGGGTGTGGTGACGCAGCCACTCCTGGAAGAACCGCTCCGGTGGCGACCCGGTCCGCCTCGGCCAGCGGCAGGTGGGCCAGCGCGGCGACCAGCCGGGGCTGCCCCCGCTTGAGCTCCCACTGCCGGGCCAGCCACGGCACGGTCTGCGCCTGCAGCAGCTCGGCCCAGGTCAGCACGGTGTCCAGGGCGAAAGAACCGCCGGCGTACGTCGAGTCGCGGGTCGCCGAGGCGGTCACCACCGCGACCATCGCCCGCAGCTCCTCACCCGCCTCGGCGGCCACCGCCCACTGCACGAAGCCCTGGTAGCTGGCGCCGAACATGCCGAAGGCACCGGCGTACCAGCGCTGCCGGCGCAGCCAGTCCACGGTGTCCAGGCCGTCGTCGCGCTCGTGCACCAGCGGGGCGAAGGTGCCGCCCGAGCCGAAGGTGCCGCGACAGGACTGGATCACCACGTGGAAGCCGCGCTCGGCGGCCAGCCGGCCCAGCGGCCGCATCGGCCAGCCCCGCCCGTACGGCGTGCGGATCAGCACGGTGGGCGCGCCCGGCAGGTCCGGCGCGTAGTGGTCGGCGCGCAGCGTCACGCCGTCGCGGACCCGGACCGGGAGGTTCCGGGTGATCGTCACCCGCCGGGTACGCGCGGCCGGCAGCCGCAGCACGGCGGCGGCGACCCGGGTGGCGAGCCGGTCGAGCACGGCGGTCAGCCCGTCGGGCGCCGGGGGGGGCTGGGGTCGGGCGGCGCGCAACGCGTCGTGGTGCTCCCGCATGGAGGTGAGCATCGTCGCGGTCCTCGGTCGTCGTGCCGGGTCAGTAGCTGAGGCAGACACACTCGGTCATCAATGCCCGCACGTTGCGCACGTACTGCGGGTTGGGGATGACCAGCGGCTTCGCCTCGACCGCGACCGCGCCCACACCGTAGTTGTACGCCGCGATCACGGCGTCGAGCAGGCAGGAGGTCAGCTCGGCGGTGCACAGGTCCGCGTCGAGCCGGTAGTCCGAGCCGAAGTGCGAGTCGCCGATCTTCTTGGTCAACCACGCCAGGTAGGTGCCGCCGAGGTAGGCGTTGTCCCGGTAGTCGTAGACGTCGTACGACTGCTCGAACCGCTGGTTGAGCCAGGTGACGGTCTCCGGCTGCACCTGCATCAGCCCGATGCCCTTGTCGCAGGCGATGATGTTGGACTGCCAGCCGCTCTCCTGCCAGGCGGTCGCCTTGACCAGCTGGAGCGGGATGCTGATGTCCGGCGCGGAGACCGGCCAGTACGTCCGCGCCGCCGCATCGGTCAACGCCGCCTTCGCCTGGGCGCGGGTGGCCTGGGTGCCCTGGTAGGTGGGCTTGCAGCCGCTGGGCGCCGGCGTGCGCGGCGGGGGTGGGGCCTTCGTCTCGGTCGGCGGTTTCACCGTCGGCCGGGGAGCACCGGCCCGGGTCTTCGTCGGCGTCGGCTTCGCGGTCGCCGACGCGCTGGGCGCGGCGCCCAACGCCTGGACCGCCGTCGGGGCCGCGGTCGGCTCATCCACCGCCGGCTCGGTCGACGGCTCGGCCGGCACGTCGACCGGGGCCGCCACCTCCTGCGGGCGGGGCTCCTGCCGCGCGCACCCGACCACGCCCGTCGCCAGCAGCAGCCCGACGATCACCGCCGAACCCGCCCGGACCACGTGTCTGCGCATCCCCCGACCCTCCGCCGTGACTGTCAGCGGACCCTAACAAGGATCGGGGGGACCGGTGGGACCCCTCGGAACCGGCCTCGGCGCTGACCGTCGTCGACGTCGGGACGGGCGCCGGGTCGGCCACCGCGCGGTCCCGGGTGGCCCAGGCGACCATGAACACCGCCGTCCAGAGCATCCCGAGCAGGATCGAGGTGGCGGTGCCGCTGGCGGTGCTCAACCCGAGGTAGAGGCGGGCCCCGCCGATGCCGACGACGCCACCGGCGGCGACGGTCCAGGCCGCCACGGCGACCGGCCAGCGGGCGCCCCGGGACAGCAACCAGGCAAGCGTGCAGAGGCTCGCGGCCACCACCGCGTTCTGGGTCGGAAACCGGACACCGCGCTCGCTGGGACCGGTCAGGTCGGCGACCGCGGCGAGCACCACCAGTGGCAGGAACGCGCCCACCGTGCCCACCACGCTGAGCAGGTCGGCCCGCCAGGGCCGGTTGCGCCAGGCCAGCACGGCGGCGACCACCGCGACCACCACGATCAGGAACGATCCGCGCAGCACCGACACCGCCGCGAGCGCCGCGTCGACCGCGCCCGGGGTACGCCGGTCGGCGAACCAGTCCGTGATGGCGCCGTCCACCACCGCCAGCCCGCTGCCGCGGACCACCGCGCCGAGCAGCCAGGCGATGGCGAACCCGCCGGCGAAGAGCAACCCGAGGCCGGCCACGAGGTTGAGCAACAGCGTCCAGCCCGGGCCTATGTGCATCGCGAGCAGGAAGAACAGCACCCCGTACCGGCCGCTGAGCCAGCGCACCGGCGGCAGCGCCGCGCCCGGGACAGCAGGGCCCGGGCCGGGTCGGGGTTGCGTCCCAGCCAGCGGCCGGCCAGCACGATGGCGACCAGGCAGACCAGCAGCACCCCCACCGCCCCGGTCGCCCGGCCGAGCAGGCGGGAGACCGACTCGTACGACTCGCCGGCCAGGTTGCCGAGCAGGATCGAGCCGCTCACCCAGGTCGCCACCCCGGCCAGGTTCCACGGCGCGAACCTGCGGTACGGCATCCCGGCACCGCCGGCCAGCCGGGGCACCAGCGTGCGGGCGAAGGCCACCCAGCGGGCGGCGAACACGCCGCGACCGCCGAGCCGGCGGAGCACGCTTCGGCCCGGCTCCACCGCTGGGGGCCGATCCGGCGCCGAGGCCGCTGGCGCGCAGCCGGGGCCCGTACCGGCGGCCGGCCCGGAAGGCCAGCGTGTCGCCGGTCACGGCGGCGACGATCATGACGAGCAGCGCCGGCAGGAGGCGCAAGGTACCGTTGTAGGCGAGGAACCCGATCAGCAGGAGGGTCGCCTCACCCGGCACGAACAGGCCGAAGATCACCGCGGTCTCGCCCGCCACGATCAGGGCGGCGATCAGGTAGATCAGCAGGGCCGGCAGACCCTGCAACGAGGTCAGCAGATCCTGCACTCAGGCCCCCGGGACACGCTGGCCAGCATGCCAGCCGGGGCGACGGCTGGGACAGAAGTTTCGACAGAGATCAGGGCCACCTGGGGGGTGACCCCGACGCAGCCTGTGGGAGCACAGGCGGAAAGATAGAGGGTATGCAGCTTCGCACCGACCTCCGCAACGTCGCCATCATCGCTCACGTCGACCACGGTAAGACGACCCTGGTCGACGCCATGTTGCGGCAGGCCGGCGCCTACGGCGCCCGCGGTGAGACGACCGAGCGGGTGATGGACTCGGGGGACCTGGAACGGGAAAAGGGCATCACCATCCTGGCCAAGAACACCGGCGTGCACTACCTGCCGGCGGACGGGTCCGAGCCGGTCACCATCAACATCATCGACACTCCCGGCCACGCCGACTTCGGGGGTGAGGTCGAACGCGGGCTCACCATGGTCGACGGAGTGATCCTCCTGGTCGACGCCAGCGAGGGCCCACTGCCGCAGACCCGCTTCGTGCTGCGCAAGGCGCTGCAGGCGCGGATGCCGATCATCCTGGTGATCAACAAGGTGGACCGGCCGGACGCCCGGATCAAAGAGGTCGTGGACGACACCTACGAACTCTTCCTCGACCTGGACGCCGACGAAGAGCAGATCGACTTCCCGATCGTCTACGCCTGCGCCCGCGACGGCGTCGCCTCGCTGACCCAGCCCGCCGACGGCTCGGTGCCGAACGACAGCACCTCCCTGGAGCCGCTGTTCCGCACCCTGCTCGACACCATCCCGCCGCCCGCGTACGACGAGGGCGCCCCGCTGCAGGCCCACGTGACCAACCTCGACGCCTCACCGTTCCTCGGTCGGCTGGCGCTGTGCCGGGTCCGGCAGGGCACCATCAACAAGGGCCAGACGGTGGCCTGGTGCCGCACCGACGGCAGCACCCAGCGGGTCCGCATCTCCGAAATTCTGATGACCGAGGGCCTGGAGCGCAAGCCCGCCGACTCGGCCGGCCCCGGCGACATCATCGCGGTCGCCGGCATCCCGGAGATCATGATCGGTGAGACCCTGGCCGACGCGGAGAACCCGCGGCCGCTGCCGCTGATCACCGTCGACGAGCCGGCGATCTCGATGACCATCGGCACCAACACCTCGCCGCTGGTCGGCCGGGCCAAGGGCTCCAAGGTCACCGCCCGGATGGTCAAGGACCGGCTCGACAAGGAGCTGGTCGGCAACGTCTCGCTGCGGGTCCTGCCGACCGAGCGGCCGGACGCCTGGGAGGTGCAGGGTCGTGGCGAGCTGGCGCTGGCCATCCTGGTCGAGCAGATGCGTCGGGAGGGCTTCGAGCTGACCGTCGGCAAGCCGCAGGTGGTCACCCGGGAGATCGACGGGAAGACCTGCGAACCGGTCGAGCGGCTCACCATCGACGCCCCGGAGGAATACCTGGGCGCCATCACCCAGCTGCTGGCCACCCGCAAGGGCCGGATGGAGCAGCTGGTCAACCACGGCACCGGCTGGATTCGGATGGAGTGGCTGGTCCCGGCCCGCGGCCTGATCGGCTTCCGCACCGAGTTCCTCACCGACACCCGGGGCACCGGCATCCTGCACCACGTCTTCGAGTCCTACGAGCCTTGGTTCGGCGAGCTGCGTACCCGCAACAACGGCTCGCTGGTGGCCGACCGGTCCGGCGCGGTCACCGCGTTCGCCATGATCAACCTGCAGGAGCGCGGCCAGCTCTTCATCGAGCCGACCACCGAGGTGTACGAGGGCATGATCGTCGGAGAGAACTCCCGCGCCGACGACATGGACGTCAACATCACCAAGGAGAAGAAGCTCACCAACATGCGGGCCGCGAGCTCCGACGAGACCGAGAAGCTGATCCCGCCGCGCAAGCTGTCCCTGGAGCAGGCGCTGGAGTTCTGCCGCGAGGACGAGTGCGTTGAGGTGACCCCGACGGCGGTGCGGATCCGCAAGGTCGTGCTCGACCAGACCGCCCGTGGCCGGGCCGCCGCCCGGCGCAAGCACGCCGGCTGACCCGTTCGGCAGCAGCGTCGGGGCCGGTCCGCCAGGTGCGGGCCGCCCCGCTGTCGTCGGCAACCCCGATCTGCCCGGACGAACACCGGTGCAGGCGCAGCGGGCCGACCCCGGCCGCCGGCTTGACGACCCGGGCCGGTCAGGCGGGCTTGACGGCGAGCAGGCCGAACAGGTCCGGCACCGGTCCGGGGCCGGGCTCCGCCACCCGGGCCAGCTCCAGGCCGGCGCCGGTCACCGCGTTCAGCAGGTCCGCCAACGGCAGGTGCCAGGCGCCCACCCGCGCCCGCACCCCGTGCACCGACCAGGCCCGGAAGCTGCGCTCCCGCTCGGCGTATCCGCCGTCGATGACGATCCGCTCCGGGTCGGACCGGTCGGCGAACGGGCCGATGAAGCAGGGATGCACGCCCAGATGGACGAAGCGCCCACCCGGCGCCAGCACCCGGGCCGCCTCGGCGATCACCGCCGGATAGTCCGGCACGTCGGTGTGCGCGAGCACACAGGCGACGGCGGGCACCACGCGGTCGCCAACCGGCAGCGCCGAGGCGTCGCCCCGTGCCACCGGCAGGCGGGGCCGGGCGTGCCGCAGCTGCCCGGCGGAGAGGTCGACCCCGACCGGTCCCAGCCCAGCTGGCGCAGCTGTCCGGCGTGCGCCCCCGTGCCACAGCAGAGGTCGAGGCAGCGGCCGGAGCCGGCGCCGAGCAGGTCGACGAGGTCGCGCCGGACCCGGGTCATGTAGTCGGCGGATGAGTCGGAGGCGAACTGTTCGTACCAGTCGGCGAAGGCGTCGTACGCGGCGACCGTCATACCGGCACGGTAGGACAGCCGGCCGGTGTCCCGCTGACCTACCCGGCCGATGATCGGCTACGGTCACCGGCATGACCTGGGATGATCTCGACGCCCACCTGGCGGCGGTGCCCGGCACCGTCTCGGCGTACGTCGGCCGACCCGGCGCCGCCCCGACCTGGACCCGGCTGCCCGACGCCACCCACTACGCGGCCAGCCACCATGAAGGCCGCCGTCCTCGCCGCCCTCCACCGGGCCGCCGAGGCGGGCGCGCTGGACCTGGACGCGCCCGTCCCGGTGCGCAACGAGTTCGACTCGGCCCTGCCCGGTGCGCCCCGGTTCTCCTGCGCCCAGCACTACGACAACGACGACGCGGTCTGGGAGCGGGTGGGCGGCGCCGCGCCAGCCCGGTGGCTGGCCGAGCGGATGATCGTCCGGTCCAGCAACCTCGCCACCAACATCGTGCTCGGGCTGGTCGGCCTGCCCGCCGTGGCCCAGGCGTGGGCGCTCGGCGGGGCGCGGCACAGCGTCACCGGCCGGGGAATCGAGGACTTCGCCGCCCGGGAGGCCGGAATCACCAACCTGGTCACCGCCGCCGACCTCGCCGCGCTGCTCGGCACCCTGGCCGTCGGCGCCACCCGCCCCGGGCAGCTCGCTCGCCGGCGGCCTGCGCCGCCATGCTCGACGTGGCTCTTCGCCCAGGAACACCGGGAGGACCTCGCCTCCGGGCTGCCGAGGGCACCCGGATCGCGCACAAGAACGGCTGGGTACGCGGCGTGCGGCACGGCGCCGGGGTGGTCTTCCCGACCGACGCGCCCCGTCACGCCATCGCCGTCTGCACCACCACCGAGCTGGCCGACGGCGGCGCCACCGGCGAGGAGACCGAGGACGACGCCTGCCGGCTGATCGCCCGGATCTCCGCGCGGGTGTGGGACGCCCGGCGGGACCTGACCGCCGCCGGTTGACGGCCCGGCCGGCGACCCCGGACCGCCCACCCCCGCCCGCGCGGGGATGGCGCAACCCGGCGCGGGCCACCTAGGCTGCGCCCCACCGTCCATAGGGAGCAACCGATGCCGCGCCGCCGTACCCTCCTGGTCGCCTTCGCCGTGGCGGGACTGGCGAACCTGGCCGCCAACGCCACCGGCAGCGGCCTCGCCGAGTTGCTGACCAAGCCGCTGCTGATGCCGCTGCTGGCGGCGTACCTCTGGCGAGCCGCCGCCGACCGCGGCGGCCGGGCGGACCGGCGGGTGCTGGCCGCGCTGGCCTTCAGCACCGGCGGCGACGTCGCGCTGCTCGCCGACGGGACCGGCTGGTTCATCGCCGGGATGGCGTTCTTCCTGACCGCCCACCTCTGTTACGTGGCCGCGTTCACCCGGGACGGCGCCGCGACCGCGCTGCGCCGGCCGCCGCTGCTCGCGGTCCCCATCGGGTACGCGGTGCTGGCCGTCGCCGCCCTGGCCTGGATGTGGGGCGGGCTGACCGAGGCGGGGCTGGCCCTACCGATCGCGGGGTACGCGGTCGCCCTCGCCACGATGGCCAGCACGGCGGCGGCCCACGGTTGGCGGGTGGGGCTCGGCGGTGCCCTCTTCCTGGCCTCCGACCTGCTGATCGCGGCCGCCGTGGCCGGGGTGGCGCCCTGCCAGGTCCGCCGATCTGGGTGATGGCCAGCTACCTCGCCGGGCAGGCCCTGCTCGTCACCGGCTGGGCCGCCCGGTGGCGCACTCCGGCCGACGCCACCGTGCCGGTCCCCGCGCCCGTACCCTGAGACCGGCCGGCCGTCACTCCAGCAGGTTGTCCCGCAGCGCGGCCAGCGTCTCGTCGGTCACGCCCAGCCCGTCGCGCAGGTACGCCCCGAACGAGCCGTGCACCCGCCCCACCTCGTCGTACGCGGCGTCCAGGTACTCCGGGCGGACCTCCAGCACCGGCCGCACCGTCGCCGGATCCAGGTCGGGCTGCCGGCGGTTCATCGCCGTCACCATCACCTCGCGCAGGCTCTCGGTCAGCTCGTTGTTGCGCAGGTAGTCCGCCCGGATCACCGCCCGGTCCACCCCGAGGGCGGTGAGCAGCACGACCGTCAGCCAGCCCGTCCGGTCCTTGCCGGCGGTGCAGTGGAACAGCAGCGGCAGGTTCTCCGCACCGGCCGCCAGCCGCACCGCCGCACCGAACCCGGCCCGGGCCGACTCCCCGGTGACGAACCAGCGGTAGATCGCCTCCATCGCCGCCGGGGTGCCCTGCTCCGCCAGCTCCGCGTACGCGTCCAGGTCGTGCCCGAGCAGCATCGCCGAGACATAGGTGAACACCGGATGGGCCGGATCGTGCACCGGCAGGTGCACCACCCGGGGCTCGCCGACCAACCGGTCCGGCGGGGCCACCACCATCTCCGAGGCGTCCCGCAGGTCGACCAAGCAGGCTGGCTGCAGCTTCCCCAGCACCGGCAGGTCCTCATCGGCCAGCCGGCCCAGTGCCGGCGTCCGGATCAGTCGCCCGGCCCGCACCCGGCGGCCATCCAGGCCGACCAGGCCGCCGAGGTCGCGCGCGTTCGGCGCGCCCACCAGTTCCCAGTTCCGCACCGTCATCAGGCCTCCCCTGTCCGCGCCGGTAGACGTATAGGGTGCCGCACATGACGATCGCCGCGGTACGCACCCACCGGCTTTCCGCCCCCTTACACACCCCGTTCGTCACCGCGCTGCGCCGCACCACCACCGTGGAGACCCTGGTCGTCGAGGTGGTCGACGACGACGGGCGGTCCGGCTTCGGCGAGGCGCCGCAGGTGTGGCAGGTGACCGGAGCGTCGATCGCCGGGGCGCAGGCGTGCGTGCAGGACATGCTGGGACCGCTGATCGCCGGCCGGGACGCCGACGACCTGGTGGCCCGGTGCGCCGAGGTGCGGCGGGCAGTGGTCGGCAACGAGTCCGCCAAGGCGGCCGTCGATACTGCGCTGCACGACCTCGCTGCCCGGCGGCTCGGCGTACCGCTGGTCCGGTTGCTCGGCGGCACGGACCTGCGGGTCCCGACGGACGTCACGCTCGCCGCCGGCGACGCGGTGGACCTGGCCGCCGCGGCGAAGCAGCGGCGGGCCGACGGCTTCACCGTGCTGAAGCTGAAGGTCGGCACCGACGCCGCGGGTGACCTGGAGCGGGTCCGCGCGGTCCGCTCGGCGGTCGGGCCGGAGGTACGCATCCGGTTGGACGCCAACCAGGGCTGGACGCCCCGCGAGGCGGTCCGGGTGATCCGGGGCATCCACGACGCCGGCCTCGACATCGAACTGGTCGAGCAGCCGGTCGCCCGGTGGGACCTGGACGGGATGGCCTGGGTCAGCGACCGGGTCGACGTGCCGATCCTCGCCGACGAGTCGGTCTTCTCCGTCCGCGAACTGGTCGAGGTTATCCGCCGGCGGGCCGCCGACATGGTCAACGTCAAGCTCGCCAAGTGCGGCGGCCTGCACGCCGCCCGCACCCTGCTCGACCTGGCGGCGGCGCACGAGGTCGGCACGATCGTCGGGTCGATGATGGAGAGTGAGGTCGGCGTCGGCGCGGCGGCCAGCCTGGTCGCGGCGTACCGCACCACCGCGGTCTCCGACCTCGACGCCGCCTGGTGGCTGGCCTGGTCCCCGGTTCGCGGCGGCATCCGGTACGAGGGTCCCACCGTCGTGCTGCCCGACGCGCCGGGCCTCGGCATCAGCTCGGTTACTGAAGCAAAGATGCAACGGCGTGGTTGATGGGCGTTGGTTTCTTTCATAGGGTCCTGAGGGACGGCGCGAGCTGGAGGTGCACATGGAGCTGCAACCGGGCCGGGAGGCCGTCGTCCGGGTGGCGGTGGCGACGCTCTGGGCCTCCCCCGAGGCGATACGACCGATCGACCGTCCCGCGCTGGCGCCGTGTACCGACATCGCGGCCTGGATCTCGGGGATGGACACCGACCAGCAGGTCGGTGACTGCGTGCTGAGCCAGCTGCTGCTCGGTGAGCGGGTGCTGGTCACCGAGCTGCGCCGGGACGGCTGGGCACACGTGGTCGCCGTCGAGCAGCCGGCCGCGAAGCTCGACTCCCGCGGCTACCCGGGCTGGCTGCCGGCCGAGCAGTTGGCACCGGCGCCGGACGCGGGCCCGGCTGGCCCGCTGGTGGTGGACGCCACGGTCACCGCCCTGCGGGCCACGCCGGACGGCCCGGTGGTGCTGCCCGGGGTCATCCTCGGCACCCGCCTCACCCCGGCCGGGCCGGCCGTCGAGGGCTGGCGACCGGTCCGCGCCCCCGGGCACGCCGACCCGCTCTGGCTACCCGAGGGGCACGTCGTGCCCGTGCCGACGTCACCGCCGTCGGCGCGGGAGGTGCTGGCGGTCGCCGAGCGGCTGCGCGACGTGGTCTACCTGTGGGGCGGGGTCTCGGCGTACGGCATCGACTGCTCCGGCCTGGTCCACCTGGCCTGGCGGCGGTTCGGGGTGACGCTGCCCCGCGACGCGACGACCAGGCCGAGGCGACCACCCCGGTCCCGCTGGGCGCGGAACGCCCCGGCGATTTGTACTTCTTCGCCCGGCCGGCCGGAAGATCCATCACATCGGGATCGTCACCGCCCAGCCCGGCGTGACGGACGACCGGCGGATGCTGCACGCCTGCTACACCCGCCGCCGGGTGCTGGAGGAGCCGCTGCCGGCCGAGCGGGAGGCCACGCTGGTCGGCGTGCACCGGGTCTGACCCGTACGACGAAGGGGCGCCCCCCCGCGAGCGGGAGCGCCCCTTTTTCACGGCCGGGCCTCAGGCCCGGTCGGCGGCCTCAGCGGCGGGCCTGGGCCAGCTCCCGGCGCCGGTCCCGGGCGGACTTCGCCAGGCTGGCCACCGTGGCGACCGCGAGGGTGCCGAGGATGACCACCAGGGAAAGCCAGATCGGGATGTGCGGGGCCCAGGAGACGTGCTCGCCGCCGTTGATGAACGGCAGGTTGTTGTCGGCGAGGGCCTCGAGGACCAGCTTGACCCCGATGAAGCCGAGCACGACGGCCAGGCCGTAGCTCAGGTAGATCAGCCGGTCGAGCAGCCCGCCGAGCAGGAAGTAGAGCTGGCGCAGCCCCATCAGCGCGAACACGTTGGCCGTGAAGACCAGGTACGGCTCCTGGGTGATGCCGAAGATCGCCGGGATCGAGTCCAGGGCGAAGATCAGGTCGGTGGTGCCGATCGCGATCATGACGACCAGCATCGGGGTGAAGAGCCGCTTGCCGTTCTGGTGCGTGGTCAGCCGGGCGCCGTCGAACTCCTTGGACAGCGGCAGCGCCCGCCGGCTCCACCGGATCAGCACGTTCTCGGTGAACTCGTCCTCGTCCGGCTCGCCCTGGCGTACCAGGTTGACCGCCGTGTAGATGAGGAACGCGCCGAAGAGGTAGAAGACCCAGGAGAACTGGGAGATCAGCGCCGCGCCGGCCGCGATGAAGCCGCCCCGCATCACCAGGGCCAGCAGGATGCCGACGAGCAGCACCTTCTGCTGGAATCTCCGGGGCACCGCGAACCGGGCCATGATGATCACGAAGACGAAGAGGTTGTCCACCGACAGGCTGTACTCGGTGAGCCAGCCGGTGTAGAACTGGCCGGCCACGCTGGGCCCGGCGGCAAGCCAGAGGCCAGCCCCGAAGAGGAGTGCCAGGCCGACGTAGATGCCGACCCAGATGCTCGACTCGCGGACGCTCGGCTCGTGCGGACGGCGACCGATGATCAGCAGGTCGACGAGCAGGATCGCAGTCAGTGCGACGAGAGTCCCCGCCCACACCAATCCGGACACGTTCAAATCCATCCTCCGGCAGACACGCAACGTCGGGCACACCGTACGCCCCATGAAGGCGCGGTGTGCCGGCGACGCTGACTCTGGTGACTGTCGGAGGTCTCTTCCGCCACCGACCCAGGAACGGGCCGATGACCTACGGAGCCGGGTCGTGCTGCCGGGGGGCCGGCGGTCGACCGTGCTGACGACTCCGTCGCGGGGGAATACTCCCCTCCTCGGACGCCATTCTTCACCATCGCACCCCGTCACCGCATCTCCGGTGCCCCGGATTGCGGATTCCGTCACGTTCGGGAATGTTCACCGCCACGTCGCGCACGGCGTCCTAGGAGGCTAGGTGTGGCTCTTTCGCGCGGGTCGGGCACCTTCGCCTCGCTGTCTTCCGCGCTGCTGGGGGCGGCCGACCCGACCGCACTTCGCGCCCGGACGGCGACGGTCAGGTCGGCGGGAGCAGGGGTTCGGCCAGAGACCAGCCGGCCGCCAGCAGCGCGTCGCACGCCGCGACCGCCCGGGCCAGCCGCTCCTCGTGCGACCCGGTGAGCTCCACCACCGGCACGCCGCAGCCGGCCAACTCGGCCCGGAACCGGTCGGTCATCCACGCCCGCAGGTGCTCGCCGTCGCGCAGCCCGTCGTCGGCGAACGGCACCCCGCGATGATCGGTGAGCAGATAGAGCGCGGGCCGGCGGGCCGCCGCGCGGACCAGCGGCGAGGCCGAGCCGAGGTAGCGCTCCTCCCAGACCGCGGTGGCCCGGGCGTCGGTGTCGCAGACCAGCAGCGGGCCGCTGCGCCGGGCGGCGGCGTCCTCGGCGGCCTGCTGCGCCCGGACCACCTCGGCGAAGTCGTTCCGGTCCCAGGTCACGTCGAAGACCGTCGCCTCCGGACGCCGCGACCGGCGCAGCTCAAGCTTGCGGGCGGTCAGCTCCCGGCCGTACTCCGGCACCCATTCCGTGCGGTAGTGAGCGGCCAGCGCGGCGGCCATCGTGGTGGTGCCGGTCGACTCGGCGCCGACCACCACCACCCGCCGGACGAACCAGGCCCGCACCGGCGGGCTCAGCAACCGCCAGTGGGCGGCCGGGTCGGCGCGCACCGCGGTGCCGGAGACCGGGACGGCCCGCCGGTCCAGGTCCACGCAGACCGGCACGGCGTCGAAGCGCCGGGCCAGTTCCGCGCCGTATGCCTCGGAGGAGAAGACCGCGTCGACCGGCTCGGCCCCGACCGCGTCCCGGAACACCGCGCAGTGCGCGTCCCACACCGCCGGGTCGGTGTAGTCCACCGGGTGGTCGTCGTACCGGCCGACGACGCGGACCCACGGGGTGCCGGCGTGTGCCTCGCGCAGCCAGTCCACCCGAGGCTCCAGCGGGATCGACTCGCGGCGCGACGGCGCCACCACCACCGTGACCGCGGCGCAGCGGGCGGCGGCCGCCGCGATCAGCGCGTGGTGCCCGGCGTGCGGCGGATAGAACTTGCCCACCACCATGCCGTGCCGGAACTCGGCCACGGGACGGTCAGCCACGCGACGGTCGGCCACGGGACGGTCGGTCACGCGGCGACGGGGGCGGGACCGGGCGGGACCGGGGCGGCGGCGCCTCTTGGCGCAGGTCCGCCCGCCAGGCCCGCAGACCCAGCACGCAGAGGCCGAGGAAGACCAGGTAGAGCGCTGCGGTCAGGTGCAGCCCCTTGTAGACGTAGAGCGGGATGTAGATCAGGTCGGCCACGATCCAGAGCCACCAGCTCTCCACCAGCTTGCGGGTCTGCCCGTACGTGGCCAGCAAGGACAGTGCGGTGGTGACCGCGTCCGCCAGCGGCACGGTCGAGTCGGTCGCCCGGTCCAGCAGCAGCCAGAGCCCGCCGGTGAGCGCCGCGCCGACGAGCGCCAGGCCCAGCCACTCCTCCCGGCCGGTCCGGCCGACGGTGAGCCGGCTGCGCCGCTCGCCGCCGAAGAGCCAGTGCCACCACCCGTAGAGGCCCAGGGCGACGTAGACGACCTGGAGGCCGGCGTCGGCGTACAGGCCGGCCGTCCAGAACAGCAGCATCAGCAGCAGCACGTTGGCGATGCCGACCGGCCAGTTCGCAATCCGCTGCCGGGCGACCAGCCAGACGTTGAGCACGCCGGTGGCGAAGCCGAGCAGCTCCGCCCAGGTCGTGGCCGTGCCCGCGACACTGAACGCCGTACCGGTGAGCCAGTCGAACATCGGTGTTCCTCCCCCGTCGATCCCGCGCGCCCACCCTAGAGGCGGCGCGGTCGTGGGAACAGACCCCCACGACGCCCGGCCGACCGGGCGGCGTGCGAGAGTTTCGGCATGGTGCTTGAGGTCGCGCTGATCGACGTAATCACGGGACACGAGGACGATTTCGCCGCCGCGTACGCGCAGGCGCGCCCGATCATCACCGGCGCACCTGGCTGCCGGTCGGTGCGGATGACGCGGGGGATCGAGTCGCCGAGCCGGTTCGTGCTGCTGGTCGAGTGGGACTCGGTCGAGGCGCACGAGGACAACTTCCGGGCCACCGAGCGCTTCGAGCAGTGGCGGGCGCTGATCGGCCCGCACTTCGCCGGCCCGCCCAACGTGGAGCACTTCGTCGACGTACCCGCCTGAGCCGGGGCTGTCGTACCCCTCGGTTACCGTGCGCCGCACGCGCCGGCCGCCGGTCCCGACGGGCTCGGGGGCGCCGGGCCCGGCGGCCGCGCGGCGATTATCGATGGCGTCGATCCGGGCCGGCCGGTTGACTGGCGATCATGACGGAGAAAGTTGCGCTGGTGACCGGCGTGAGCCGGCGGATCGGCATCGGTGCGGCGGTCGCCCGCGCGCTTGCGGCCGACGGGTGGCGGCTGCTGCTCACCGGCCTGCCCGAGTTCGACGAGACCCAGCCCTACGGGGGGTGACCCGGAGGGGTGCGCCGACCCTGCTGGCCGAGCTGGGGCGGCGCCGCCAGGTACGTGCGGGTCGATCTCCTCGACCCGGGCGCGCCGGGCGAACTGGTCGCCGAGACGGTACGCCGGCACGGCCGGCTCGACGCGGTGGTGGCGGCCCACGCGTACTCCACCCACACCCCGCTCGGCGGGCTGGACGCCACCGAGATCGACCGGCACCTGCTGGTCAACGTGCGGGCCACGCTGCTGCTGGCGGAGGCGTTCGCCGCCGCCTTCACCACCGACGCGGGCGGGCGGCTGGTGCTCTTCTCCAGCGGGCAGCGCCTCGGCCCGATGCCCGGCGCGCTGGCGTACGCGGTGAGCAAGGCGGCGGTGGAGAACCTGACGTTCCAGCTCGCCCCGCTGCTGATGCCCAAGGGCATCACCGTCAACTGCCTGCACCCCGGCCCGACCGACACCGGGTACGCCTCACCGGAGACGCACGCCGCCGTCGCCCGGCAGTTCCCCCTCCGGCCGCTGGGGCACCCCTCAGGATGCTGCGAGGCTGGTCCGGTTTCTCTGCTCGCCGGAGGCCGACTGGATAACCGGTCAGGTGATCGACTCGGAGGGTGGCTTCAACCGGTACCGGTGACCGTGGTGACAGCCGGGCCGACCCGCCGACCCGCCGGCGCAACCGTCGCTCAGGTCGGGCCCCTGCGCTCGGCCGTCGCGGCGGCTCCGCGCTCAGCCGTCGGTCCGGTCCTCGGCCGGACGCTCCCGGCTCGTCGCCCGACCGGGC
>JAEVHO010000085.1 GCA_016802835.1 Micromonospora sp. ATA32
CCGGGCTGGACGCGCTCACCGGGCGGCTCGCGGCGCCGGAGGCGCCCCGGGCGTACCTGCTGGGCCTCGATCCGGCCGGGGACGGGCGGGCGATCGTCGCGCTGGGCAACCCGGACCGGTCGGGCGCGACGGTGACCTACGTGCCGGGCATGACGGCGGATCTCGCCGACACCCCCGGCGAGCTGGGCCGGGCCGCCCGGGTGCTGGCCCGCTGCGCGGCGCTCGACCCGGCCGCGGAGACCGCCGCGATCCTCTGGCTCGACTACGACGCGCCGGATTTCCTGCACGAGGCGGCATGGGGCCGGGTCAGGCTCGGGACGCGGCCCGGGGGCTGCACCGCTTCCAGGAGGGGGCTGCGGGGCCACCCATGACGGGCCGGCGGCCCGGCAGACCGTGCTGGGCCACAGCTACGGGTCGGTGGTGGTGGGCACGCCGCCCGCGACCACGGGCTCGGCGCCGACGCCCTGGTCTTCGTCGGCTCGCCCGGGGTGAGCGTGGCGCACGCCGACGAGCTGGGGCTGCCGCCGGGCCAGGTCTGGTCGAGCACCGCGCCGGACGACGTGATCCGGCTGGTCCGCCCGCCGGACGAGCTGGCCCGGCGGGCGGTCCTCGGCGCGACCCCGCTCGCCGGCGTTCGGGCTGCTCCACCGGGCCGACCATGAGCTGTGGTTCGGTCACGACCCGAGCGACCCGGCCTTCGGCGGCCGGACCTTCCGCAGCGGCCGGTACGGCCACACCGGCTACTGGGACCCCGCCAACCCCGCCCTCGACGGCATGGCCCGCATCGTGCTCGGCCGGTGACCCCGGCCTGCCGCCCCGCCGCCCGAGGGCGGGCAGGGGCCGGCTTTCGGGTCGACTACTCGACGGTGACGGACTTTGCCAGGTTGCGGGGCTGGTCGACGTCGTGGCCGCGGGCGGCGGCGATCTCGGCGGCCAGCACCTGCAGCGGCACGGTGGTGACCAGCGGCGCCAGCAGCGTCGGCGTACGCGGCACGTAGATCAGGTGGTCGGCGTAGCGGACGACCGCCTCGTCACCCTCCTCCGCGATCACGATGGTGCGCGCCCCGCGGGCGCGTACCTCCTGGATGTTGGAGACGACCTTGTCGTGCAGCATGCCGCGGCCGACCGGCGACGGCACCACGCAGATCACCGGGGTGCCCTGGTCGATCAGCGCGATCGGGCCGTGCTTGAGCTCGCCGGCGGCGAAGCCCTCGGCGTGCATGTAGGCCAGCTCCTTGAGCTTCAGCGCGCCCTCCAGGGCCACCGGGTAACCGACGTGCCGGCCGATGAAGAGCACCGTCGGCTCCGACTTGAGGTCGCGGGCCAGCTGGCGGACCGGCTCGATCCGGTCGAGCAGCTCGCGCAGCTTGCCGGGCATCTCCTGGAGCTGGGAGACGACCGCGCCCACCTCGTCGGCGAACTTGATCCCGCGCACCTGGGCCAGGTGCAGGCCGATCAGGTAGCAGGCGACGAGCTGGGTGAGGAACGCCTTGGTGGAGGCCACGCCGATCTCCGGACCGCCGTGGGTGTAGAGCACGGCGTCGGACTCGCGCGGGATGGTCGAGCCGTTGGTGTTGCAGATGGCCAGCACCCGGGCCTTCTGCTCCTTGGCGTGCCGCAGCGCCATCAGGGTGTCCATGGTCTCGCCGGACTGGGAGATCACCACGATCAGCGTGGACCGGTCGAGGACCGGGTCGCGGTAGCGGAACTCGCTGGCCAGCTCCACCTCACAGGGGATCCGGGTCCAGTGCTCGATGGCGTACTTGGCGGCCAGGCCCGAGTGGTACGAGGTGCCGCAGGCCACGATGAAGATCTTGTCGACGTCGCGCAGGTCCTGGTCGCTGAGGCGGACCTCGTCGAGGGCGATCTCACCGGTGTCGGTGAGCCGGCCGAGCAGGGTGTCGGCGATCGCCTGCGGCTGCTCCTCGATCTCCTTGAGCATGAACCAGTCGTAGCCACCCTTCTCGGCGGCCGACGAGTCCCAGTCGATGTGGAAGTCCTTGCCGGTGGCGGGCTGGCCGGCGAAGTCGGTGATCTCGATGCTGTCGCCGGTGATCAGCACGATCTGGTCCTGACCCAGCTCGACCGCCTCGCGGGTGTGCTCGATGAACGCGGCCACGTCGCTGGCGAGGTAGTTCTCCCCGTCACCCCGGCCGACGACGAGCGGCGAGTTGCGCCGGGCGCCGACCACCGCGCCCGGGATCGAGGCGTCGACGGCGAGCAGGGTGAACGCGCCCTCCAGCCGCTGGCACACCACCCGCATGGCCGAGGCCAGCAGCTGCGGATTGTCGGCCTCGCCGGCCGCGCGCAGGTCGGCCAGGGCCGCGGAGAGCAGGTGGGCGGCGCACTCGGTGTCGGTGTCGCTGGTGAACTGGACGCCGTCGGCCTCCAGCTCGGTGCGGAGCTTGGCGAAGTTCTCGATGATGCCGTTGTGGATCACCGCGACCCGGCCGTCGGGGGCGAGGTGCGGATGGGCGTTGCGGTCGGTGGGGCCGCCGTGGGTGGCCCAGCGGGTGTGTCCGATGCCGGTGGTGCCGTTGCCGATGCCGATCGGGCTGGCGGCGCAGGACGCCGGATCGGTGGCGGCCCGCTCGGCGAGCACCTTCTCCAGGTTGGCCAGCTTGCCGGCCTTCTTCTCGGTCAGCAGCACGTCCTCGCAGACGATGGCCACGCCGGCCGAGTCGTAGCCGCGGTATTCCAGCCGCCGCAGTCCGTCCAGCACGATGCCGAGCGCCGGGCGCGCGCCGGCGTAACCCACGATTCCACACATGGTCCCGAGCCTAACCCAGCTTCGCTCATCGTGCGTGCGCGGAAGGCGGGTAAACAATCACTGAATTTGAGCGATCAGGTGAGGTCGGACCACCGCCGGACAAAGTCCCCGACCCGCGACGGCAGGGCCGAGGACGGGAGCATCTCCCGGGTGACCTGCCCCGGATGAGCGCCGGGTGGACAGCGGACCGCCGGTCCGTAGGCTGGCGCACGTGACGACGACCGCGAATGCCGACCCACTGGTCGCCCGGATGCGGCCCTTCGGGACGACCATCTTCGCCGAGATGTCCGCCCTCGCCGTGCGTACCGACGCGGTGAACCTCGGCCAGGGCTTCCCGGACACCGACGGCCGCCCGAGATGCTCGCCGCCGCCGCCGAGGCGCTGCGCGGCGGGCAGAACCAGTACCCACCAGGCCCCGGGATCCCGGCGCTGCGCGCGGCGGTCGCCGCCCACCAGCGCCGGTTCTGGGGCCTGGATTACGACCCCGACGGCGAGATCGTCATCACCGCCGGCGCCACCGAGGCGATCGCCGCCACGATCCTCGCGCTCTGCGAACCGGGCGACGAGGTGATCTGCTTCGAGCCGTACTACGACTCGTACGCCGCCTCGATCGCCCTGGCCGGCGCGGTCCGGCGGCCCGTGACGCTGCGCCCCGGCGACAACGGCCGGTACGCCTTCGACCCGGCGGCGCTGCGCGCAGCGTTCGGGCCGCGGACCCGGCTGGTGCTGCTCAACACACCGCACAACCCGACCGGCAAGGTCTTCACCCCGGCCGAGCTGGCCCTGGTCGCCGAGCTCTGCCAGGAGCACGGTGCGTACGCGGTGACCGACGAGGTGTACGAGCACCTGGTCTTTCCCGACGCCGCCGCGGGTCACGTGCCGCTGGCCACACTGCCCGGGATGCGGGAGCGGACGCTACGGATCTCCTCGGCCGGCAAAACCTTCTCCTGTACCGGCTGGAAGGTCGGCTGGGCGAGCGGGCCGTCCGCGCTGGTCTCGGCGGTGCTGCGGGTGAAGCAGTTCCTCACCTTCGTCAACGCCGCGCCGCTGCAACCGGCGGTGGCGGTGGCGCTGGCCCTGCCGGACGCCTACTTCGCCGACTTCCGCGACGGGATGCAACGACGGCGGGACCAGCTCGTGGGTGGCCTGGCCGACGCCGGCTTCGACGTGCTCACCCCGGAGGGGACATACTTCGTCACCGCCGACGTGACCGCGCTCGGCGGGCGGGACGGGGTGGAGTTCTGCCGTTCGCTGCCGGAGCGCTGTGGGGTGGTGGCGGTGCCGACCCAGGTCTTCTACGACGACGCGGAGGCGGGCCGGAGGCTGATCCGGTTCGCTTTCTGCAAGCGGCCAGAGGTGCTCACCGAGGCGGTCAACCGGCTGCGCGGGCTGCGCGGCGGTCCGCGATGACGGCGGACGCGTACCGGGAGCGGGTCCACCGGGTGGCGGCGCTGCGCGGCTGCGACCAGGTCCTCTCCGGGGTACGCCCGGCGACCGTCGCCGAGCACCTCGCGACGATGCGGGCGGCGGCGGAGCCGGACGCGATGCCGGACTTCTACGGCGGCGGTGGGGCGGTCGAGGCGGTCGAGAGCCGGGTAGCCGAGCTGCTCGGCACGGAAGCCGCCGTCTTCTTCCCCACCGGCACCATGGCCCAGCAGGTCGCGGTCCGGTACGGCGCGGAGCTGACCGGGCGCAGCGCGATCGGGCTGCACCCGTTGAGCCACCTGGTGATGCACGAGCGGGACGCGTACGCGGTGCTCGGCGGCCTGCGGGCGGTCCGGACCACCGACGCGCCGCGCAACCCGACCGCCACCGAGGTGGCGGCCCTCGACGAGCCGATCGGCACCCTGCTGCTCGAACTGCCGCTGCGCGACGCCGGTTTCGTGCTGCCAAGCTGGGACGAGCTGGTAGCGACGGTGGCGGCGGCCCGGGCCGGGGGTGCCCGGGTGCATCTGGACGGCGCCCGCCTCTGGGAGTCCACGCCGCACCTCGGCCACTCGCTCGCCGAGGTCGCCGGCCTCTCCGACAGCACGTACGTCTCGTTCTACAAGTCCCTCGGCGGCACCTCCGGCGCCGCACTGGCCGGCTCCGCCGAGCTGGCCCGGTACGCCCGGACCTGGCGGCACCGGTACGGCGGCAACCTGTTCCAGCAGTGGCCGGCGGCCCTGACCGCGCTCGCCGGCCTCGACCAGGAACTCCCCCGCCTGGCCGGGTACGTGGCGCACGCCCGGATCGTCGCCGACGCCCTGGCCACGCTGCCCGGCGCCCGGGTCCACCCCGCGCCGCCGCACACCCACCAGTTCCGGCTCTGGCTGCCGCATCCGGCCGACGCGCTCAACGACGCCAACCTCGCCCTCGCCGAGGAGGAGAAGGTGTGGTTCGTCGGCGGCTGGCAGGACACCGAGGTGCCCGGGATGGCGATGGCCGAGGTGACGGTGGCCGACCCCGCCCTGGCGCTGGACGCCGACCAGGTGGTCGAGCTGGCCGACCGCTTCCTGCGTCGGGTCTCGACGGACTGACCGGCGTCGCTCCTGGCACACGCCGCCCGCTTTCGGACGGACCCGCAGCCCGTCGAGGTTGCGCAGCTCGCGCAGCAGGTGCCCGCGCTGGTTGCTCAGCACCGCCGAGAGTGGGTCAGACCGGCCGGGCGACGGTCAGGCGGTGGGGCTGGCGGCGCGGACCTGGTCGGCGATGCGTTCGGCGACCTGCCGGGCGGTGGCCTCGGTGGCGGCCTCGACCATCACCCGGACCAGCGGCTCGGTGCCGGAGGGGCGCAACAACACCCGGCCGGTCTCGCCCAGCTCGGCCTCGGCCCGATCCACCTCGGCGCGGACGGCCGGCGCGGCCGCGCCGACGGTACGGTCGCCGACCGGCACGTTGATCAGCACCTGGGGCAGCTTGGTGAGCACGGCGGCCAGGTCGGCCAGCGACCGGCCGGTGGCCGCCATCCGCGACATCAGGTGCAGGCCGGTCAGCACGCCGTCGCCGGTGGTGGCGTACGCCGGCATCACGATGTGCCCGCTCTGCTCGCCGCCGAGGGCCAGCCCGGAGGCCCGCAGCTCCTCCAGCACGTACCGGTCGCCGACCTTGGTCTCGAGCAGCCGGATGCCCTCCCGGGACATCGCCAACCGCAGGCCGAGGTTGCTCATCACCGTCGCGACCAGGGTGTCCTCGGTGAGCTCGCCGGCCTCCCGCATGGCGAGGGCCAGGATCGCCATCACCTCGTCGCCGTCCACCTCGTCGCCGTCGGCGGTCACCGCGACGCACCGGTCGGCGTCGCCGTCGTGGGCGAGGCCCAGGTGCGCGCCGTGCTCGACCACGGCGGCGCGCAGCGCGTCGATGTGGTTCGAGCCGCAGTCGTCGTTGATGTTCAGGCCGTCCGGCTCGGCGTAGATGGCGATGACCTCGGCACCCGCCTCGCGGTAGGCGACCGGGGCGACCTCGGCGGCGGCGCCGTTGGCGCAGTCGACCACGACCTTGATCCCGTCCAGCCGGTGGCCGACGGTCCCGACCAGGTGCTGGACGTAGTGGTCCGCGCCGTCGAGCAGGTCGTGCACCCGGCCGACGCCGGCCCCGACGGGCCGGTCCCACGCCGTGGTCGCGTTCGCCTCGACGGCGTCCTCGATCTGCATCTCGATCTCGTCCGGCAGCTTGTGCCCGCCGGCGGCGAAGAGCTTGATCCCGTTGTCGGGCATCGGGTTGTGTGACGCGGACAGCATCACGCCCAGGTCCGCCTTGGTCTCGGCGGTGAGGAACGCCACGGCCGGGGTGGGCAGCACGCCGACCCGGACCACGTTGGCGCCGGCGCTGGTGAGCCCGGCCACCACCGCGGCCTCCAGCATCTCGCCGCTGGCCCGGGTGTCCCGGCCTACCACCGCGAGCGGCGGATGACTCCGGTCCGTCTCGGCGAGCGTGTGGGCGGCCGCGACCGCCACCGCGAGCGCCAATTCGGGGGTGAGATCCACGTTTGCGCGCCCGCGTACGCCGTCCGTGCCGAACAACCGCCCCATACCCGCCAACCTCCGGTGAAACTGCCGATGAGAGGACAATGCCGCTGGAACGGCAAAAGCGGAACGGCCGGGCCACCCCCCGATGATGGGAGGCGGACCGGCCGTCCGTCAGAAGTACAACGTGCCGCTGTTGATCAGCGCTTCGAGTACTGAGGAGCCTTACGGGCCTTCTTGAGGCCGTACTTCTTGCTCTCCTTGACCCGGGGGTCCCGGGTGAGGAAGCCGGCCTTCTTCAGGGCCGGGCGGTCGTCCGGCTCGTTGACGATCAGCGCCCGGGCGATGCCCAGCCGGAGCGCACCGGCCTGGCCGGTGGTGCCGCCGCCACGCAGGTTCGCGATGACGTCGAACGCCTCCGGCTTCTCGGCGGTGACCAGCGGGTCCTTGATCAGCTGCTGGTGCACCTTGCTCGGGAAGTACTCCTCGAGGTCCCGGCCGTTGCACGTGATCTTGCCGGTGCCGGGGACGATGCGGACCCGGACGATGGCCTGCTTGCGCCGACCCACGGTCTGGATCGGTCGGTCGCCACGGGGCGCGCGGGCAACGGGCGCCGGCGCCTCGGTGGCCTCGGGGGCAACCTCGGTCTCGGTGATGTCGGTCATGCTGCTTCCTTCGCCCGCGCTCACTGCGCGATCTGCTTGATCTCGAACGGCACCGGCTGCTGCGCGCCGTGCGGGTGCTCGGCACCGGCGTAGACCTTCAGCTTCGTGATGAGCTGACGTCCGAGCTTGTTGTGCGGGAGCATCCCCTTGACGGCGAGCTCGACGGCCCGGTCGGGGCGCTTGGTCAGCAGCTCTTCGTAGCTGACCTGCTTGAGACCACCCGGGTAACCGGAGTGGCGGTAGGCAACCTTGGTCTGACGCTTGTTGCCGGTCAGCGCAACCTTGCCCGCGTTCACGATGACGACGAAGTCGCCCGTGTCGACGTGCGGCGCGAAAGTCGGCTTGTGCTTACCACGCAGCAACGTGGCGACGTGGGTGGCCAAGCGGCCCAGCACGACATCAGAGGCGTCGATAACGTGCCACTGACGCTCGATCTCACCCGGCTTCGGGCTGTACGTACGCACAGGTCTACCTTGTCTCGTCGTCGGTCTGGGGTCGCGCGCCGAGCTGACCAGCGCGCACGAACGACCAAGCGTACCTGATAGGGCACGCCTCTGGATGTCGTACAACAGCAGGCAACGATACCCGGCGCCCCGTCAGCAGGTCAAACGGGGGGGCCACGCAGCGTGGCCCCCCATTGAACCATGGCGCACCTCACACCCCTGGCAGCCGGTGCGACCCGGGCCGCAGGTACACCGCCCAGGTGACCACGAAGCACAGCGCGTAACAGGCGATGAAGGCCAGGTAGGCGGCGTCCGCGGTGCCGGCGGTCAGGAAGGACTGCCGGAAGGCGATGTTGACCAGCACCCCGCCGGAGGCCCCGACCGCGCCGGCGATGCCGATCAGCGCGCCGGTCGACCGGTACGCCCGCCGCCGGGCCACCTCCGGGTCGAGGCCGTTGCCGACCTGGGCCGCCGCCCGGGCCCGGAAGATCGCCGGGATCATCTTGTAGGTCGAGCCGTTGCCGATCCCGGAGAAGACGAAGAGCGCCAGGAACCCGGTCAGGTAGAGCGGGAACGAGCGCTCCCGGGCGGCGTACAGCACCGCGCCGGCGCCGGCCGCCATCGCGACGAAGTTCCAGAAGGTCACCCGGGCCCCGCCGAGCCGGTCGGCGAGCTGACCGCCGAGCGGCCGGATCAGCGAGCCGATCAGCGGCCCGAGGAAGGTCAGCCAGGCGGCGTCCACCGGGGTGGGGAACCGGTCGTGGAACTGGAGCTGGAGCACCTGGCCGAAGGCGAAGCCGAAGCCGATGAACGAGCCGAAGGTGCCGATGTAGAGCAGCGACATCACCCAGGTGTGCGGATCCCGGGCGGCCTCGCGCAGTGCGCCGGGCTCGTTGCGCGCCCCGGGGAGGTTGTCCAGCCAGCGCGCCGCGGCCAGCGCGGCCAGCACGATCAGCGGCAGGTAGACCGCGGGCACCAGCCGGGGGTACGCGGCGCCGGCGGTGGCCAGCACCGCCAGCCCGACCAGCTGCACCGCCGGTACGCCGAGGTTGCCCCCACCGGCGTTGAGCCCGAGCGCCCGGCCCTTGAGCCGCTGCGGGAAGAAGAGGTTGATGTTCGCCATCGACGAGGCGAAATTGCCGCCGCCCACGCCGGTCAGGCAGGCCAGCACCATCAGCGTGGTGTACGACACCCCGGGCTCGATCAGCAGCGCCATCGGCACCGCCGGCACCAGCAGCATCAACGCGCTGACGATGGTCCAGTTGCGCCCGCCGAACCGGGCCACCGCGAGCGTGTACGGCAGCCGCAGCACCGCGCCCAGCGCGGCCGGCACGGCGGTGAGCAGGAACTTCCCGGCCGGGTCGATGCTGTACGCCGGGCCGAGGAAGAGCACCGTCACCGACCAGAGGCTCCACACGGAGAACCCGACGTGCTCGGCGAAGATCGAGACGTACAGGTTGCGGCGGGCGATCGGGGCGCCGGTCGTACGCCAGAATTCCGGGTCCTCGGGGCGCCAGTCGATGATCGGCCGGCGGCGCCCGGCGGCGGCCGGGGTTCGGGTTGCGGCGGGGGCCAGTGTGCTCACGGCGACTCCTCCTCGTCGATGCGACGAGGAGGACGCTAGGAACGCGTGGTTTCCCCACGGTGCCCGTCGGGGGTCGTTCCGGAAACGGGGGTCGCACGTCCGCCCCGGACCGGTGGTGAGGCGGTCAGATCTCCTGCAGGATGCACAGCGCCCGGCCGACCCGCTGCATGGTCTCCGTGTCGGCCACGTCCACGCACTCGGTGAACCACTTCTTCATCGGCGAGGAGAGCCGGTCGGGCATCACCACCCAGCGGCCCATCGTCACCGCGAGGGGCGAGTCCCGCAGCAGCGACTCGTCGACCACCTCGGCCACCATCACGATAGGCACGTCGGTGGAGTTGTAGACGTCGGAGCTGATCACCAGTCCGAGGCGTTCCCGGGCGCCGTTGATGCGCCAGATCTCTCCCCTATGCAGCACGCGGGCGTCCGCCGAAGAGCACGTCGTCGACCATGGCGACCTCGTGAGCATCGGCGAGTGCGGCGGACTCCAGGTCCAGCCCGGCGCGGCCGACGGCGGCGGCGTGCGCGGTGAAGACCTCACGCAGCGCCTTCTCCCGGGCGGCCTGGTCCATCCAGGCGGAGAGCGACAGCCCTTCGCGCTTGGCGAATCGGCGCGCCTCCTCGATCGTCTCGTCCGAGAACGAGAGCGTCACCTTGGCAGTCATGCCGCAGAGATTACCGCCGGGTATGACCAGCGGTCATCCCGATCGGTCGTCCGCCCGCTTCGCGGCGCAAGAACGCCCACTACCGACATTCCCGGCGAACCGTCGCGCGACGTCACCAGGTCCGCTCGGCGGCCCGCACGAGCATCTCGTTGACCGCCACCCGCCGGTCCCGGGTGACGATGTAGGTGACCGCGTCCGCGATGTCCTCCGGCCGCAGCAGCTCGATCCCCTCGACCTGGCGGACGATCGCCTCCCGGATCCCGTCCCGCACGTGCGAGGAAAGCTCGGTGTCCACGGTGCCCGGCTCGACCACGCTCACCCGCAGCCGCTTCGGCCCCACCTCCTGCCGCAGGGCCTCCGAGAAGGCGTTGAGGCCGAACTTGGTGAGGTTGTAGACGGCCGTGCCGGGCCGGGCCACCCGGCCGGCGGTGGAGCTGAAGAATTCGGCCTTTGCCGACGCGGCTCGCCAAACACCCGTAACCGTAGGCAACTACGCTTAGATCAGCGTAACCGGAGCCAGCTCCGGATAGCAACGAGGCAACTCGGTCAGGCCGCCCGGCCGCCGAACACCGCGAAGCGCCACTCCTTGAAGAAGCAGTCGACGTCGACCAGGCCGGCCTCGGCGAGCCAGCCGCACTGGTCGGCCACCGTCGCCGGGCGGTCGTGCCGCATCCGCTTCCGGGCGCCGGCGATCTCGGCCGCGTCCGAGCCCAGCTCGGTGATCCGCGCGGTCCAGACCTCGTCGTACCGCCGGTCGAGGGCGGGCGTCGGGCCGGCCACCTGCTCGGCGTTGACGAACACCCCGCCGGGGACGAGCGCCGCCGCAGCCCGTGGTAGAGCGCCCGCTTGCCCGCGTCGTCCAGGTGGTGAATGGCCAGCGCGGAGACCACCGCGTCGTACCGGCCGGGCGGCAACGGGTCGGCCAGATCGGCCCGGACCACCCGGTGCGGCACGCCCCGGGCGCGGAGCTGGTCGGCGGCGACGGCGAGCATCGCGGGCGCGGCGTCGACCAGGGTCAGCCGGACCCCGGGCACGGCGGCGGAGAGGAGCAGGGAGAGCAGGCCGGTGCCCGCACCCAGGTCCAGCACCTCGGGGGTACGCCCCGCCGTCAGCGCCGCCCGCAACGGCGGGGCGGCGACCTCGACTGCGGTGCCGTAGAAGGCGTCGAAGCAGGGCACCAGCCGTCGCCGGGCCTCGTCGTAGCTGCCCGCCACGGCGTCGAACGCGTCCGCCACGTCATGACCGTCTCCCATCAGGTAAGATTTTTGTCTCACATTCTAAGCCCCGGGGTTCGGCCCGGTGGTCCCGTCCGGTGTGAGGCGCTCTTGACAGGACCGAAACAGCAGGGACCCGGACCGGAAACCGCCCGGCGGCACGCTTTGCCGACATGACAGACGGTGCGCGGGTGACGACGCGACCGGGGGCGACCTCCCGGGAGGCGGCCACCCACTGCCCGTACTGCGCGCTCCAGTGCGGGATGACGCTGCGCGAGACCGACGGGCGGATCGAGGTGCTGCCCCGGCAGTTCCCCACCAACCGCGGCGGGCTCTGCCAGAAGGGCTGGACCGCCGCCGACCTGCTGGACCACCCCGAGCGGCTGACCACGCCGCTCGTGCGCGACCCGGTCACCGGCGAGCAGCGCCCGGCGAGCTGGGACGAGGCACTGGACCGGGTCGCCGCCGGCATCCGGTCCGTCCAGTCCGGACACGGTCGGGACGCGGTGGCGGTCTTCGGCGGCGGCGGGCTGACCAACGAGAAGGCGTACGCGCTCGGCAAGTTCGCCCGGGTGGCGTTGCGAACCCGGCACATCGACTACAACGGCCGCTGGTGCATGTCCTCGGCTGCGGCCGCCGGCATCCGGGCGTTCGGCGTCGACCGGGGGCTGCCGTTCCCACTGGCCGACCTCGGCCGGGCCGAGACCCTGCTGCTGGTCGGCGCCAACCCGGCGGAAACCATGCCGCCGCTGCTGCGCCGCCTGGCCGACCAGCGGCAGCGCGGCGGCCGGCTGATCGTGATCGACCCCCGGGTGACCGCGACCGCCCGCCAGGCCGACCTGCACCTGCAACCGCTCCCCGGCACCGACCTGGCCGTGGCCAACGCGCTGCTGCACATCGCCGTCACCGAGGGCTGGGTCGACCGCGACTACGTGGCCGAGCGCACCGAGGGCTTCGACGCCGTCCGGCGCACCGTGGCCGGGGACTGGCCGGCGGAGGTGGAGCGGCTCTCCGGAGTGCCGGTGGCCGATCTGGAGGCGACCGCCCGGGCGCTCGCCACCGCCGGCAGCGCGATCATCCTCACCGCCCGGGGCGCCGAACAGCACGCCAAGGGCGTCGACACGGTCACCGCCTTCGTCAACCTGGCGCTCGCCCTCGGCCTGCCCGGCCGCCCCGGCTCCGGGTACGGCTGCCTCACCGGGCAGGGCAACGGCCAGGGCGGCCGCGAGCACGGGCAGAAGGCCGACCAACTCCCCGGCTACCGGCGGATCGACGACCCGGCGGCCCGGGAGCACGTGGCGCGGGTCTGGGGCGTACCGGCCGACGACCTGCCCGGGCCGGGGGTGCCGGCGTACCGGCTGCTGGACTCGCTGGGCACGCCGGACGGCCCGCGGGCACTGCTGGTCTTCGGCTCCAACCCGGTGGTGTCGGCGCCCCGGGCGACCCGGATCGAGTCCCGGCTGCGCGACCTGGACCTGCTGGTCGTCGCCGACTTCCTGCCCTCGGAGACGGCCGCCCTGGCCGACGTGGTGCTGCCGATCGCCCAGTGGGCCGAGGAGGACGGCACGATGACCAACCTGGAGGGCCGGGTGCTGCGCCGCCGTGCGCTGCGCGAGCCGCCACCCGGCGTCCGCACCGACCTGGCGGTCCTCGCCGGCCTCGCCGCCCGGCTCGACGCGCCGGTGGAGTTCCCGACCGACCCACGGGCGGTCTTCACCGAGCTGCGGCGGGCCTCCGCGGGCGGGCCGGCCGACTACGCCGGCGTGACCTGGGAGCGGATCGACGCCGACACCGGCGTGTTCTGGCCCTGCCCCGACCCGGACGGTCCGGACACCCCCCGCCTCTTCGCCGACCGGTTCCCCACCCCGAGCGGGCGGGCCCGGTTCCACCCGGTGACCCACCGGCCGGCGGCCGAGGAGGTCTGCGCCGAGTACCCGCTGCACTTCACCACCGGGCGGGTGCTGGCCCAGTACCAGTCCGGCACCCAGACCCGGCGGGTCACCGCGCTGCGCCGGGCCGCGCCGGGCGCCTTCGTCGAGCTGCACCCGGACCTGGCCGCCCGGCTCGGCGTCGCCGAGGGCGAGGAGGTGCGGGTCGTCTCCCGCCGGGGCGAGCTGCGCGCCCCCCGCCCGGGTCAGCCCCACGATCCGGCCGGACACCGTCTTCGCGCCGTTCCACTGGGCCGGCGCCGCCCGCGCCAACTCGGTCACCAACGACGCCGTCGACCCGGTCTCCGGGATGCCCGAATTCAAGATCTGCGCCGTCCGCGTCGAAAGGGTCCTGTCGTGAGCGAGCAGAGCGAGCGAACATCCGGCACAGGGCGGTCGAGCCGCATGGCCGATCGGAGCGGAGCGGAGATCGGCCATGAGCGACCGGTGATCATCGTCGGGTACGGGATGGCGGGGTCCCGGCTCCACGCCGAGCTGCACGCCCGGGGCGGAAACCACAAGGTCACCGTGCTCGGGGCGGAGCCGCACCGGGCGTACAACCGGATCATGCTCTCCAGCCTGCTGGCCGGGAAGATCGCCGAGCCGGACGTGGAGCTGGCCGAGGTCGCCGGGCAGGGCGCGGACGTGCGTACCGGGGTGGCGGTCACCGCGATCGACCGGGCCGCCCGCGAGGTGCGCACCGACGACGGCGACCAGCACGGCTACGACCACCTGGTCCTCGCCACCGGCAGCCGGGCGGTGGTGCCGCCACTGCCCGGGCTCGACCCCCTTTCGGAGAGGGTGGTGCCGTTCCGCACCCTGGACGACTGCCGGCGGATCCTCGCCGCCGCCGAGGGCGCCCGGAGCGCCCTCGTGCTCGGCGGCGGCCTGCTCGGGCTGGAGGCGGCCCGCGGGCTCGCCGCCCGGGGGCTGAACGTGACGGTGGTGCACCCCATGGGCCACCTGATGGAACGGCAGCTCGACCCGGCGGCCGGAGCGGTGCTCGCCGGCACCCTCGCCGACCTCGGCGTACGGACCCGGCTGGCGGTCGCGGCGACCGGCGTCGCCGCCGACGCCGACGGGGTCCGCGTCGACCTGGCCGACGGCGGCTCCCTCGCCGCCGACCTGCTGGTCCTCTCCTGCGGGGTACGCCCCGACACCGACCTCGCCGCCGCCGCCGGACTGACCGTCGAGCGCGGCGTAGTGGTGGACGACCGGATGCGGACCAGCGACCGGCGGATCTCGGCGATCGGCGACTGCGCCCAGCACGACGGCAGGCTGACCGGGCTGGTCGCCCCGGCCTGGGCCCAGGCCCGGGTGGTGGCGCAGGTGCTGGCCGGCGACGACCCGCTGGCCCGCTACCGGCCGCGGCCGGTGGTGACCCGGCTCAAGGCGGCCGGCATCGACCTGGCCGCGATGGGCGACGCCACCGACGGCCCGGGGACCGGCGAGCCGGCGGAGGAGCTGACCTTCGCCGACCCGACCCGGGGGACGTACGCCCGGTTGCGGATCCGCGACGAGCGGCTGACCGGGGCGATCCTGCTCGGCGACAACCCGGCGATCGGCACCGTGGTGCAGCTCTTCGACCGGGCGCCCCGGTGCCGGCGGACCGGCGGTCGCTGCTGCTCGGCCGGGCCTTCGGCACGGTACCGGCCGCGCCCGCCGCGTCCCCGGCGCTGATGCCGGACGCGGCCACGGTCTGCCAGTGCAACGCGTCAGCAGGGGGCGCTGGTGGCCTGCTGGCGCTCCGGCGCCCGGACGGTCGACGCGCTGTCGGGGGCAACCCGGGCCGGCACCGGCTGCGGCGGCTGCCGGGACGCCCTCGCCGGCATCGTCGACTGGCTCGCCGGGGCCGAACCGGCGGAGGTGACGGGATGGGACCGCGAGGCGATGGAGGTGACGGGATGAGCGGCGGCGATCTGGTCGTCATCGGCAACGGCATGGTGGGGCAGCGCTTCGTCGAGGCGCTGCGCGCCCGCGACCACGACCGGCGCTGGCGGGTCACGGTGCTCGCCGAGGAGCTTCGGCCCGCGTACGACCGGGTGCGGCTCTCGGCATTCTTCGACGGGGTCAGCGCCGAGGAGTTGAACCTGCACACCCCCGACGACGGGGTGGCGCTGCGCCTCGGCGAGCCGGCCACCGGGATCGACCGGGCGCGGCGGGTGGTCACCACGGCGGCCGGCGAGCATCCGTACGACGCGCTGGTGCTCGCCACCGGGTCGTCCGCCTTCGTGCCGCCGGTCGACGGCACGGACCTGCCGGGGGTCTTCGTCTACCGGACGCTGGACGACCTGGCGGCGATCCGGGAGCACGCCCGGGGCCGGCGGACCGGCGCGGTGATCGGGGGGCGGCCTGCTCGGTCTGGAGGCGGCGAACGCGCTGCGGCTGCTCGGCCTCGCCACCCATGTGGTCGAGTTCGCGCCCCGGCTGATGCCGGTGCAGGTGGACTCGGCGGGCGGGGCGATGCTCCGGCGCTACGTCGAGGAGCTGGGCGTGACGACCCACCTGGGGGTGGCGACCAGCGCGCTGCGGCCCGGCCCGGACGGCACGGTGGCCGAGCTGGCGCTCTCCGACGGCGGCTCGATCGCCGCCGAGCTGGTCGTGGTGGCGGCCGGCATCCGGCCCCGGGACGAGCTGCCCGGGCGGCCGGCCTGGCACTCGGCCCGCGCGGTGGGGTGCTGGTGGAGCCGACGTGCCGTACGGAGGACGAGCGGATCTGGGCGGTCGGCGAGTGCGCGGCGGTCGACGGGACCTGCCACGGCCTGGTCACGACCCACCTGGGGGTGGCGACCAGCGCGCTGCGGCCCGGCCCGGACGGCACGGTGGCCGAGCTGGCGCTCTCCGACGGCGGCTCGATCGCCGCCGAG
>JAEVHO010000086.1 GCA_016802835.1 Micromonospora sp. ATA32
CGTCCCGACGCGCCTCGTCCCGCTCGGTGTGCGCCTGCGCTACCTGCGCCGCGGCCTCCGCGCGCAACTGTGTGAGCTGCCGCTCCACTCCCACCGGGGGACAGCTCGGCGTGCAGCGCTCGGTCAGCGTCTCCACGACCTGGCCCGGGCGGCGTCCCGCTCCCCGCCGCCGCCTCGGCCTGCTGCCGGGCCCGGGTGGCGTCCAGCTCGGCCGCTTCGGCGTCCCGACGCGCCTCGTCCCGCTCGGTGTGCGCCTGCGCTACCTGCGCCGCGGCCTCCGCGCGCAACTGTGTGAGCTGCCGCTCCACTCCCACCGGGGACAGCTCGGCGTGCAGCGACTCGGTCAGCGTCTCCACGACCTGGTCGAGCCGGTCGACGACCTCCCAGGTCCGGGCGACCTGCCCGGGCAGTCCGGGGGGCGTTGCGGTGCCGCATCCGGCTGTTGCGGGAGGCGCGCTGGCAGGCGCCGTCGTTGTCCCGGCAGTACCGGAACGGCCGCCCGCGCCGCCCGCTGGGGCACGTCACGTCCACAGTGGGGCGCAGGGGGCGGGTGTCGACGGGGGGTGGGCTCGGCGTCCATCGAGGCCGAAGTCTAGTGGCGTGGGTTCGCCGAGCGCGGGCCGGGCCAGCGGCGATCTGCCTGCGGTGCGGACGCCGCAGCGGGATGACATCGCCGTTGTTGCGCTGGCCGCACGCGGCCTCGTTCGCCGGCGCACGATGGCCGGGCAGCGGCAGCGCCGCGAGCGGCGAAACGCAATCCGGAGCGACCCGGCGCGGGCCGGACGCTACGGGGTGACCAGCGCGGCCCGGGACTGGTCGGCGGCGATCCGCACCGCCAGGCGGCCAGCACCGTGCCCATCAGGTAGCGCTGGACGCGCAGCCAGACCGGTCGACGGGCGAAGAACGCCGCCAGCGAGCCCGCCGTCAGCACGATCAGCGCGTTGACGGTCAGCGCGATGACGATCTGGGTGAGGCCCAGTACGAGGCTCTGCGTGGCGACGTGCCCGCGCGCCGGGTCGATGAACTGCGGTAGCAGCGACAGGTAGAGGATCGCGATCTTCGGGTTCAGCAGGTTGGTGACCAGCCCCATGGTGAACAGGCGCCGGACCGGGTCCGGCGGCAACGCGGTCGGCGTGAACGCTGACCGGCCACCCGGCCTCAGCGCCTGCCAGGCCAGCCAGAAAAGGTACGCCGCGCCACCCAGCTTGACCGCCAGGTACAGCGGCGGCACCAGGACGAACACGGTGGCGATGCCGGCGACCGCGGCGGCCAGGTAGACCAGGAAACCCACCGCCACGCCGAGCAGTGAGACCAGCCCAGCCCGGCGGCCCTGGGTCACCGACCGGGACACCAGGTAGACCATGTTGGGGCCGGGCGTGAGCACCAGACCCAACGCCACCAGCGCAACGCCCATCAGCGCGCCCACACTCACCACGGCAACCCCCGATCCCGTCGATCGGACGACCCTACGCCCCGCCGGGATCACCGTGAGCGTGACGGCTGTCGGTGTCACGCCCGCAGGCGGATCAGCGCGTACCGACAGCCGAGCCGAGCCGCCGCGCTGACCTGCGGGGGCTGCCCCGGCGCCGCGACATCGGCGAGACTACGCAGATGTCGACCATCCTGCGGACCACGGCGTCGCCCGCCGCTCCCGGACTCGTGCTGCGCCCATGGCGCGACGGCGACGTCGACGCCCTGCTGGAGGCCTACCGCGATCCGGTGCTGCGGGCCTGGACCAGGTTTCCGGTGACCAGCCGCGCGGAGGCCAAACGTGGCTGCAGCGCAGCCGGCAGGGCTGGGCGGCCGACCGCCGATTCAGCTTCGCCGTGCTGGAACCGCAGCCGGGCGGCGCGGAGCGGCTGGTCGCGAACGCGCGCTCAAGGAGGTCGTGCCGGGGCGGCCGGCCGCCGAGGTGGGCTACTGGACGGCGGCGCCGGCCCGGGGGCGGGGCGTCGCGCCACGGGCGCTGGAGGCGGTGACCGGCTGGGCGTTCACCCGCTTCGCCGCCGCGGGGTTGACCCGCCTTGAGCTGCTGCACCAGGTGGACAACCCGGCGTCGTGCCGGGTGGCCGAGAAGGCCGGCTACCGGTTCGAGGAGGTGCTGCCGGCGCGGCCGCCCTTCCCCCGCGACGGTCACCGGCACGTCCGGTCGTCGTCACCGGCCGGCTGACGGTCACCCGACGGCGAGCCCTCACCATCCGGTCAGGAACAGCGCCGCGGCGGCGAGCAGCCCCAGCTCGACCAGGACGACGAAGACCCGGTCGCTGATTCGCCCGACGATCCTTCTGCCCGCCGCGGCCCCGAGCAGGGTGGCCGGGGTCAACGCGGCCCCGAGTAGCAGCACGTCGGAGGTGATCAGCCCGCCGGCCGCGTACCCGACGGTCTTCGACAGGTGCAGGGTGAGCGCACCGGCCGCCTTGGTGCCCACGTAGGCCGCCCGGGACAGACCGTAGGCGAGGAAGAACGGCGCGGTGAGCGGGCCGACCGAGCCCAGCAATGCCGACCCGAGCCCGGATGCCGCGCCGACCGTCACGAACGTCCGGTCGGTGGGGCGCGGCAGCCTGGGGCCGAGTCGACGCCACAGCACCACTCCGACGAGGAACACCCCGAGTAGCCGCTTCAGGGCGCCGAGCGGTGCGTGGGCCAGCAGCAGGGCGCCGGCCACGGCCAGTGGGACCGCCCCCAGGGCGAAGCGCCCCGCCAGTCGCCAGCGCAGCTCCCTGCGGTTGAGCCACACCCGCGCGCCGTTGCTCGCCAGTTGGGCCAACGTCAACACCGGCACCGCGACCCGCAATCCGAACAGGGCGGTGAAAACCGGCAGCAACAGCACTCCGCCGCCGAAGCCGGTCACCGCCGACAGCAGGGCCAGGGCGAACGCCGCGGCCGAGGCCGCGAGCAGCGTCTCCACCGGTCAGTGATCGCCGTCGGCCGATAACGGCCCGTCCGGGGACGCCGGTCTGCCTGGGGAAGGCGGTCCGTCGGGGGAAGGCGGTCCGTCGGGGGACGCCGGTCCGAGGAGGCGGTTCAGCAGGCGCGGCTCACCCGGCCAGGCGGCCAGCAGGACCTCGCGGGGCACCTGCCGGCCGGCGTAGCGAAGGGCCAGGGCGACCACCACGATGTCGTCGAGCGGCCCGATGACCGGCAGGAACTCCGGGATCAGGTCGATCGGGCTGGCCAGCCAGACACCGGCGAAGACGATGGCGATCTTCGCCTTGCGGGGCACCCGCGGGTCGGCGCGCAGCCGGCGTACCGTCGTCAGGCAGTCCGGGATGAAGGCGGCCAGGTCGCGCAGGATGCCCGGCGGCAGCCGTCGAGCCAGCAGCACCAGCAGCGCCCAGCTGGCGATCAGGCAGGCCACCGCCACGCCGAGCCCGATCAACCAGTCGCGCACGCCGTGGCCCTCTCCCTCGTCCGGCGGCTGCCGGGGCAGCCCCACACGCAGGAATGTACGCGTCGCCAGCGCCGCCCGGGTCTCGGCCGTCACGGGCCCGAGAGGGCCGGGGCGGGAATGTCGGGCCCGACGGGTGCGCTGAATTGCGGCAGGTGCGGGCGTTACCGTGGGTCGCGGGGGAGGTGTCGGCGGTGACCGGTGGATGGGAAGCGGGCGTCGAGGCGCAGATCCGTACGGCTCAGCAGCGTGGCGACTTCGACAACCTGCCCGGGATGGGCAAACCGATCCCAGGGCGGGGCATGCCGTACGACGAGGGTTGGTGGATCAGGAGCTTCATGGAGCGCGAGGCGCTTCCCAGCGACCTGCTGCTGCCCACGCCGCTGCAGCTGCGACGGAAGATCGAGCAGCTGCCCGACGAGGTACGGGGACTGCCGACGGAGCGGTCCGTCCGGGCGGTCGTGAGTGACCTCAACGCGCAGATCGTCAACTGGCTGCGCACCCCGACCGGGCCGCGGGTCGTCGTCCGCCCGGTCGACGCCGACGAGGTCGTACGCCAGTGGCGGGCCCACCGGGAGCAGCCCGTGTCGCAGCGGATCGACGGCGAGCCCCCGGCTCAGCCGTCCGTCGTGTCGGTCCGGAGCCGCCGGCGTTGGCGCCTGCCGTGGCGCCGCCGCGCGCGCTGACCGCCATCAAGCAAGAGCCGCCTGCCAGGTCCAGGACGTACGGCGGGGTCGGCCGTCGAGCTCGGCGCGTCCGGTCATCCAGAGCAGCACCTCGGTCGGGTCGCCGTCGTCCGGCGCGTCGGGGAACAGCCGACGCAGCACGCCGGCGCTGAGTTCCGGCGGAGGCTGCCAGGGCAGCCCGAGGCCGCAGGTGATGTCGTGGGTGTGCAGGAGCGTCTCGGCGACGCCCATCGCGGCGAATCCGCCCGGATCACACCGACCCCAGTGCCACGCCGCGGCGTCGGGACGGGCAGTGTCGACGGCCGCGGCGAGCAGGCGGCCGCAGGCGGTCACGATCTCCAGCACATCGCCCGGCTCGGCGTGCGGGGAGACCCTCAGGTCGAACGGCAGGTAGCGCGTCGCGGGCCCACCGGCGACCTGACCGGCGTACGCGGTCAGGTCGTGGGCGACGTGTGCCGCGGTGGTCCAGCAGGACCACTCCAGCGTGCCGGCCGGCACGCTCCAGTCCGCACCGGCATGTGGCCCGAGGACCCGCACCATCTCCGCCACGGCCCGTTCCACGTCCGCCCCACTCATCGACGTCACCCGTCGACCTTTCCACTCCTCCGCGCCGGCCGCACATCCGCAAAACTCCATCACGATCTCGTAGTGGTGTCCGGCCGACGTTGCTGTGGCATGAGGGTGCAGCAGATGAGTGCGACCCCGGGTCTGGGGTTCGCAGGATAAGCTGCCGCGAGTGAATGGTGAGGACGCTTCCGCCGGGGCCCGGTCCACCGGACTGCGCGGCTGGCCGGCCGCGGTCGTCGGAGGGGTGCTGCGGCTGCTTCCCGACCCCGTACGGGCCTGGCTTCTGCGGCACCGGGAGGTGTTGAAGTTCCTCATCGTGGGCGGGACCTGTTTCCTGGTCACCGTGTTGATCAACTACGCCCTCAAGCTCACTGTGCTGGCAACCAAGCCGGTCACGGCGCTGACGATCGCGACTCTCGCGGCAACGGTGTTGTCGTATGTGCTGAATCGGGAGTGGGCATTCCGTACCCGCGGTGGCCGGGAACGCCGCCACGAGGCGACGCTGTTCTTCGCCATCAACGGGGTCGCCGTACTGATCACCGATGTTCCACTGTGGGTTTCCCGCTACCTGTTCGACTTGCGGGTTCCGGACGTGAGCCGGCTTGTTCAGGAAGTCAGCGACTTCGCGTCCGGCATCGTCGTGGGGACGTTGCTGGCGATGGTGTTCCGGCTGTGGGCGTATCGGACGTGGGTGTTCCCGAAGCAGGATGTGCGGCTGGTCCGGTCGTCGGCTGCGCGGCGGGCGGAGTCGGCAGTGTCATCGTCTCAGCGCGGGGACTCGGACTCGCAACAGGTGGCGTAGGCGACGGGAATGCCGTCCTGTCGGGGGTAGTGCCGCCGGATCGTCAGCTCGTGGGTGCGGCCGAGCTGCTTCAGCGCAGTGCTCTTGCCCATGGTCCATGCCCCGGACCCGATCAGCCCCGGCTCAGTTGGTGGCGAACCTGGCCGCACCGAATCACCTTCCCGGAAACAGGACTCCGACAATTACCGCATTGGAATTACCAACAATCCAGCAATAGCTACCGCCCAAACCAGACATAACGCAGGTACATCATAATGACGGTTCTTGTGCATAAGGCCTCAGAATGGTGCTGATGTTGACGCTGCGCGCCTGTCCGGTCCCGCTGTAGCTGACAGCGTTCCCGCATAACTGATAAGTCCGGGGTTGAGGAAGATCGGGACAGCGGTTAGCGGTAGAAATGATCTTGGTGAGAGGCCTGCCGCAGCGGAGTGAATCGACGTACGTTGTTGCGCTGTGCCCGTTGAGTTCTTGTCTGATGATCAGGTGGCCGCGTACGAGCGGTTCGTCGGTGAGCTGAGCCGTTCAGAGCTGGAGGGCTTCTTCCTGCTCGACGGCACCGCGTTGGATCTGATCGCGCACAAGCGCGCCGATCATCACAAGATCGGCCTTGGCTTGCAGGTCGGAACGGTGCGATTCCTGGGGCATTTCCTGACCGAGGATCCGCTGGAGGTGCCGTGGTCAGCGGTGGAGTACGTGGCTACCCAGTTGGAGATCGCGGATCCGTCGGTGGTGAAGCGGTACACCGAGCGGCAGCAGACGGCGTACGAGCATTCGTGGGAGATCCGGGCGGCGTACGGGTACCGCGACTTCGGCGACGCGGGGGTGCGCGAGTCGCTTGAGGAGTTCATGGGCGCGCGGGCGTGGATCCATGCCGAGGGCGCGGTGGCGTTGTTCGAGCAGACACGGGCGTGGCTGCGGCGCGAGCGGGTGCTGCTGCCAGGGATCAGCGTGCTGGCCCGGCTGGTATCGAGCGTGCGGGAGGAAGCCGCCCAGCGTGCTTACCGGAGCTTGGCGCAGGCGGCGGCCGGCGCGGACGTCGAGTTGCCGCTGCGGTTGCGGGACCTGCTGGAGGTCCCCGAGGGCAAGAAAGGTCTCCGAGCTGGAGCGGCTGCGCACGGCGCCGCGCAGCGACTCCGGACTGGCCATGTCGAAGGCGCTGGCCCGGGTGAGTGAGGTGCTGGCGATCGGCGCCGGCGCGGCGCAGGTACAGGCGGTGCCGGTCAACCGGGTCGCCGCGTTGGCCCGGTACGGCTGGGCGGGTAAAGCGCCGCTGCTCAAGGGCCTGGCCGAGCCACGCAAGACCGCCACGTTGCTGGCCACGGCCCGCCGGTTGGAGGCCGCGGCGGTCGACGATGCGCTGGATCTGTTCGACTCGTTGATGGCGACCCGGCTGATCGGGCCGGCGCGGCGGGCGACCGACCGGGCCCGTTTGGAGGCGATGCCGACTCTGTTGGCCATTCGGAAGAACAGCCGTGAGCTGGGCGAGCTCGGGCTTCTGTGGCCTCGCGACGCGATCGAGTCGGGGTGTTGCTGCCGGATGCGAGCACGTTGTCGCCGGCCCAGGTCAGACGTTGATCTACGTATTCGCAGGTAGCCGCGTCGGACCGAATGGCCAACAGAGTCGATGCCGCGGTTGGAGAAGGCGTCGGCCACGCTGATGGCGGTGGCTCCCACGGTGCTCGAGCTGCTGGACGGAGCTGAGGATCCGGCCGTGGACCTCGGGCAGGTGTGGGCGGCGGTGGAGCGGGCCGCCGGATCGCGCACGGCGGTGGCAGGTGCGGTGGCCACGGTGGCGGAGCTGGTGCCGGATCCGGATGCGTGGGAGGCGGACAACCGGCAGGCGATCGCGGCCCGGTACCGGGTGGTCCGCCCGTTCGTGCGGTTGCTGGCCGAGCAGCTGCCGCTGGGTGCGGCGCCGGCCGGTACGGACCTGCTGATCGAGGTGAAGGGCCGGCTGCCGGGGCTGCTGCGCCGCCGGGTGGATCAGAGGCCGCTGACCGAGACGGATCTGAACATGGCGCTGTGCCGCCGATGTGGCGGCGCGCGGTGCTGAACAACCCGACACTCGACGGCGCCGCGGACCGCGACGCGTACGTGATGTGCCTGCTCACCCAGCTGCACGCGGCGTTGCGCCGCCGTGACCTGTTCGCCGACCCGTCGCTGCGCTGGGCCGATCCGCGCGCGAAGCTGCTCGACGGCGCGGACTGGAACGCGGTGCGCGGCGAGGTCCTCGCGGGTCTCGGCCTGACCGCGCCGGTTGAGGCGCACCTGGCGGAGTACACCGCGACGCTGGACGCCGGATGGCGGCAGCTGACCCAGCGCATCGCCGAGGCCGGTCCGGACGCCAGCGTGCGGGTGGTGCCCGACGGAGAAACAGGCCGGATGCGGCTGTCGGTGTCTCGGCTGGAGAAGCTGGGTGACCCGCCCTCACTGATCGACCTGCGCAAGCGCGTCGCCGCGATGATGCCGGTCGTGGACCTGCCCGAGCTGCTGATGGACGTGCACTCCTGGACCGGCATGCTCGACGCCTACACCCACGTCGGTGGGCTGGCCACCCGCATGGACCAGCTACCGGTGACCGTCGCCGCGCTGCTGGTCGCCGACGCCTGCAACGTCGGCCTGGTCCCGGTGATCCACCCGGGTAACCCGGCGCTGACGCGTGACCGGCTCTCGCACGTAGACCAGAACTACATCCGCGCCGACACCCACGCCGCCGCCAACGCCCGCCTGGTCGACTATCAGCAGCGCATCGGTATCACCGAGCTGTGGGGCGGTGGCCTGGTCGCCTCGGTCGACGGGCTGCGCTTCCGGGTACCGGTGCAGTCGGTCCACGCCGCGCCCAGCCCGCGCTTCTTCGGCTACAAACGCGGCATCACCTGGCTGAACGCGGTCAACGACCGGTTCGCCGGCCTCGGCGCGATCATCATCACCGGCACCGTCCGCGACAGCCTCTACATCCTCGACGCGCTGCTCAACCTCGACGCCGGCCCGAAGCCGGAGATGGTGGCGACCGACACGGCCAGCTACTCGGACATTGTCTTCGGCCTATTTCGGCTGCTGGGGTACCGGTTCTCCCCGCGCATCGCCGATGTGGGCGGCACCGGGTTCTGGCGTGCCGACATTCCCGGCCGGGCGCCGGCGACTACGGCCCGCTGAACGCGATCGCCCGCAACAAGGTCAACCTCGAACGGATCATCACCCACTGGCCGGACATGCTACGGGTGGCCGGCTCCCTGATCACTAACCAGGTCCGCGCCTACGACCTGCTGCGGATGCTGACCCGCGACGGGCATCCCACCCCGCTCGGTCAAGCCCTGGCCGAGTACGGCCGGATCGCCAAGACCCTGCACCTGCTGGCCATGGTCGACCCGGTCGACGAAACCTACCGGCGTACCGTGACCCGGCAACTGAACATCGGCGAGTCCCGACACTCCCTGGCCCGCAAGATCCTGCACGGACACCGCGGCGACATCATGCAGCCCTACCGCGCCAGACAGGAAGACCAGCTCGGCGCGCTCGGACTCGTCCTCAACGCGGTCGTGCTCTTCAACACCCGCTACATCGACCTGGCCGTCACCGCGCTCCGCGCCCAGGGCTACCAGGTCCGCGACGAGGACGCCGCCCGCTTGTCACCGCTCGGGTACGCGCACATCAACATGCTGGGGCGTTACACCTTCCCGCCCCGTCAAGCGCACAGCAGCTCAGGTCCCTGCGCGACCCGGATGCCGGTGTCGGCTGATGCCATGACGCAGGCGATCCGCGCCCGGCCTTAAGGGGGCGCCCGTCTGAGTGCGTGGCAGCGGTGTGTAACGGGGCGATAAGGCGCGGGTTCGGTGTCCGCGTCGCGGGCCGCGAGCGGAGGTGCTGTCCGGCCCCGAGGGTGGATGCGTTGCTCGCGAGGCGGGAGTAGTCGCTCAGGCGAGATGTCGCGGACAGCCAAGCGGAGGTCTTTGAAAGCACGGGATTCGCACGCAGGCATGTCCGTGCGGGCGAAGGCCGGCACATTCAAGTGAGCCGCCGCACGCTGGGCCGGCCCGCCGACCGCGACGGCCGGCGGGCCGGATGGTACGGGCCGCCCCACGGCGCAGGTCATCGCGCCGTGGGGTGGCACCTCATGCCCGCTCGGGTGACAGCGGTGGGGCGGTGACGACCAGGAAGGTGAAGTCCTCGCGGGCCTTGGCGTCGATGGGCAGGGGCAGGCGGATGCGCCCGGAGTCGACCATGCCTCGCACGGCGGGACGGCTCAGGCCGAACCCGGCGGTGAGCAGCTTCTCGACCCGGATGGGTGCCGGGAGCTCGAACCTGATGATGACCTCGAGTGGCGCGGCATCCTCGCGCTGGAGGTCGTAGAACGGTATGTCGGTGTCCAGCTGCCAGGTGCCGGTCCAGTCGAGCTGGTAGGCGGCCTTGTGGGCGAGCGTCGCGTCCATGGTCAGCTGTCGCACCATGGCCGGATCGTTGTTCTCGAACATCAGTAGCCGCTCGTTGTCCAGCGCCCGCACGTTGATGCGCTCGTGGACGGGGATTTTCGACGTGCGGCCGCACAGGTCGCAGCAGATCAGCAGCCACACGTCGAGCAGCTTGTGGTTCGCGTTGACCCGGATCTTGCCGGTGGGACGGTGCCGCGTGGACCTGCATGACACGCAGGTTTTGACGATGGTGGGCAGTCCGAGCTCGCTGACCACCCACAGCGCTTTGCGGTCGATGCCGGGTCCGCGACCGTGGGCCGGCACGCGGATATGGCGGGAACTATTCATGGCTTCGGCGATTCCAAGGTCTAGGCAGGAGGCGCCCGGCAGCGCGATGGGGCGCCGGGGGGTGCCTCCCGGATCCAGTGGCGGGCAGCCGGCGTCTCGGCGGGGAGCACGCCGGCTGGCGCGACGTTGCAGATCACGTCGCGTGAAGGAAGCCCGCACCGGTCACGCGGTGCGGGCTTCGAGTGGCACGGCGGACGGAGACGGGGAGGTGACTCGAACCCGTCTTCATCGCGCACGTGCGCCACTGGTCACTGATCCATGCGCGTCAGCATGGTCAACCCGTGGGCCGCCGGGCAACGGATTTTCCGCGTGGCCCCGCCGCCGGGGGTGGGGAAATCCGCTGTCGGTTGTCGGAGGGGGGTGGTACAAAAGCCGCGGTGGAAAAGACTCTGGAGTTCGCTGACCTGTTGCGGCTGATGGACGAACGATCGACCGCTTTCCGGGCGGCGGTCGCCGCGGCACCCAGCCTCGACGTGCGGGTGCCGACCTGCCCCGAGTGGACGTTGTTCGACCTGGTGCAGCACCTGGGCGAGGGGCGCCGCAAGTGGGCCGCCATCGTGGCCGCGGGGCCCGCCGACGCTCCGCCGGCGATGTCCGCCCCGGTGGCGCCCCGGGAGCGCGAGGCCCTGCTGGCCTGGTTCGCCGCGTCGACGGGGGAGCTGCTGGACGCGCTGCGGGAGGCCGGCCCGGATCGTGGTTGCTGGACGTGGTGGGGTCCGTCGCAGTCGCCGCAGACGACTGGTGCCGTCGCCCGGCACCAGCTCCAGCAGGTCGCCGTGCACACCTACGACGCCCAGGTCGCCGTGGGCGCCCCGCAGCCGCTGCCGGACGAGGTGGCCCTCGACGGTGTCGACGAGTTCCTGACCACCTGCGTCGCGACGACGGCCGCGTGGCCGCACAAGCCCGCGGTCATCGACTACCACGCCACCGAGGGCCGTTCCTGGCGGCTCTGGTTCTCCGCCGACGCGCCCGGACCGCCCGCCTCCCCACGCCGGTCGCCGGCGAGGGCCCGGAGGCGGCCTATGTCTCCGCCCGGGGCACGGCCAATGAGCTGGTCATGTTCTGCTACGGCCGCATTCCGATGGACTCGCTGCGGCTCGACGGCGACCGGCGCGTCTTCGACCAGCTGATCGCCTGGGAGCCGGAGGAATAGGACGCGACGACGGACCCACCGCCCTGCGCCGACCTCGGCCTCAGCGCACGGCGGTGGGTCCGCGGCCCGTCACTCGTAGCGGTATTTCAGCGAGTCCGCCTCCACCTGTTCGATGTCGGCGATCGTCAGCGCCGGCATCCGCAGCTGGGCCAGCGTCACCTCGGCGGAGGTCGGCTGGGCGTCCGCCGGCAGCCACTGCTCCGGCTTCCAGGCCCCGCCGCGCAGCAGCGCCTTGGGGCAGTGCGGGTAGACCTCCTCGATGCCCAGCACCAGCGCACTGGCCGGTGGCTTGCCCACGGCGGTCAGCTGCGACAGCAGCTCGGGGCGAGTGGAGACGCCGGCCCGGCCGTTCACCCTGAGTGTCGTGGTGCGCCCCGGGATGACGAACAGCAGCCCGGCCCGCCCGGTGGCGATGACGTTCTGCAGGCTGTCCAGGCGCTTGTTGCCCGTCGCGTCCGGTATCGCCACCGTCCGCGCGTCCAGGACGGCGACGAACCCGGCGGGGCCGCCGCGCGGGGAGACGTCGCAGTTGCCCTCGGCGTCCACGCTGGCGACCAGGACCAGCGACGAGCAGCTGATCAACCGCCGGGTCTGCTCGGTGAGTTCGGTCATCTGCTTACGCACGGCGGCGCGGCTTGCGGCTGTGGTGACGGCGGCCGCCGAGCGGCGCGGCAGCTACGGGTACGGCAACCCGGTGATGCTGGTGCACGCCGTCACCGCACCGAACGCGGTCATGCGCGTCCTGCCGGTTCTTCCCGAGGCGATGTGGCCGGCAAGTCTCGCCGCGGCCTGGGCGGCAACGGCTGCGGTCACTGCCGCATACGCACCGGCCGAACCGCGCCTGCTACCGCAGCCTCGCCCCGACCTCACCATCGCGGAGCTGGCCGACCGGGCGGTGGCGATCGGCGATCCGCACGCGATCAAATACGCCGACGCGGTCGCCGACGTACTCGCCGCCGCGCCCGACCCGGCGTTGCTCTCGGCGGCAGTACGCAGCGTTGATGAGCTGGCCGATTGACCGTGTCACCCCGAGTCCCGCGTGAGGTCTCGTAGCCGAATCTTCATGGTGATGACGTCCACGGCGGCCCGGTACATGTAATCACGTTCGTCGTACCGGGAGCTGCGGCCGCGGGCGGGCCGCTGCGCTACGCGGGGGCGGGAGACGTTGAGGATGCCGTCGACGTCGAGTAGCCAGCCCGGCCGGTTCACCGGGGCCCGCCTCTCGGTGCGGCGGTAGACGCGGTCGCCGTGGTGGGCCGCTCCGCGGTGTCAGTGCGGATGTTGCGGTAGATGGTCATGGGGGTGACGCCGCAGGAAGCGGCGATCTCGGCCATCGTGAACTGCTTCGAGTCGTACATGCGCTGCGCCTTGTTGATCAGGGCGGGGGTCATCTTAGGTTTGCGACCGCCAGTGCGGCCGCGGGCACGGGCAGCGGCCAGGCCAGCGAGGGTGCGTTCCTTGATGAGCGCGGCTTCGTACTCCGCCATCAAGGCGAACATGCCGAAGACGAGCTTGCCATGCGCGGTGGTGGTGTCGACGATCCCGTTGGTCAGCGACTTGACCCCGACGCCGCGGGCTTCGAGGAGGGCGACGATGTCCACCAGGTCACGCAGGCTACGGCCGAGCCGGTCGATCTTCCAGATGATCAGAGTGTCGCCGGGGCGCAGATCGTCCAGGCAAGCCTGCCACTGCGGGCGGTCGGCCTTGGTTCCGGTGGCCACGTCTTTGTAGATCTTGAGGCAGTCCTCGGCGGCGAGAGCATCAAGCTGCAGTTGCGGATCTTGGTCGGCAGTACTGACTCGCGGTACCCGATCTTGTGTCCCACCGGCGCACTCTATCGGAACTCATTTTCAGTGGGGTGTTGTGATGGCTTGTTTCCGAGATGAGTTTTGGTGGGGTGCGATGCTGGGCCGACATTCGGCGGCGGCCGTCCTGGAGAGGGTCTATCGGAAACGAACGTATATGTGAGATCCCCAGAGCAAGATCATTCTCAGCGCTAACCGCTGTACCGCTCTTCCTCAACCCCGAAGTCGGACCGCCGACCTGACAAAGGTCCAACCAACCTGACAAGAGGTGGCCCGCCGATCTTGACGTCGCCGCTGTCTCGAACCAGAGCCTTCACTTGGTTGAGCGGTGAACGATGGGGTTCGGGCCGTACGCCGGACCTGCTTTGGTTCAGCCCGGCGCGTCCATCAGGGCGGTGACATAGGCGTCCAGCCGTTCTTCCACGGCTCGCGTTGTCAGGTCTGTCCTGCCTGCCTCGCGCCATGGCTGCGCCACCGAGTGCACTTCTTCTGAACACGCCAGCGCGTCGCGCACCTGCCAGTACAGCCGCTCGCTCGCGGCCGCGGCCAGCATCCCGCCGGCTTCCTCATACGCCTGCGCGAACCGCGGGCCCCAGGCCGGGCCGTGCAGCAGCGCGAGATTGGTGGAGCAATGCGCCACATCGAAATCCGCGGGGCCCCAGGAGGTACCTGCCCAGTCGACGACGCCGGTGATCCGGGCACCTGCCAGCCCTGGGGGCGGCACGTTGAACAGCACGTTGCCGGGTTGGAAGTCCCGGTGCAGGAATCGCCCTTTATAGGGCGGCGCGGGCTTGCGGATCACGTCGATCGCTGCGGCCCAAGCAGCCGCGTCGGCGCCCTTCGGAGTCACGACGGTGTCGGCGGTCGTCAACGTCGCGTACTTTCGGGGCCGCTCGGTGGGTCGCAATGCGTGGATCGCCACGAGTTGACGGGCCAGCAGGGGAACGCGCGTCTCCAATCCCTCATCGCGGAGGATCGTCCGGCCTGCCAGATGTGTCATCAGGAGCGATGGATACTCGCAATGCGTAGCGGTCGGATCAACCGCGACCAGTCCAGGAGCCGGCACGCAGGTCCTCGTGAGCAGGGACAGGGCGTCGGCCTCCCGGTGCAGCCAGTCCTCGGCGTGTCCGACATAGAACGGGTCGACGAAGCTCCGCAGCACCAGGATGCGGGTGCTTCCGTCCGGCCTGCCGATGGTCAGGCTCCGCATTTCGGCAGTGATGCCGCCGTGCAACATGTCGGTCCTGACGATCCGTTCGCCGACCTCCAGGTGCTGGCTCACCCAAGCCAGTGTCAACGGTAGGACAGCCGCCGCCTCATCGTGGTTGGTCACCGTGACACCTCATCATCCGGAGGGAGGCATGCGCGCGGGTTTTATGTGGCGGAGCTCGCCCGTGATCCTTCGCGATCTTGTTGCAGGGATGTCGGGCCGGGCGGTCGAGGACCAGTATCGGGTCGGCCGGCGCACGGTCAGCGCTGCCATGGCGTCGGCGTTGTCGCCGTGCAAACCGATGCCGGCTCGGGGATCAACGCTGGAACCATGAGCAGCTTGCCTTAACGTTCGGTGCGGGTGCCCTCGTCGGTGGCTTGACCGTCGGCTACCTACGCCGCTGGTCACTGTGGCTCGTCACCATCGGCATCGTCGTGGGCTTCGGTCTCACCATGCTGCCCCTCGGGCTGGGCGCACCCGCCGGCCTGTCCCTGCTGTCCTTCGCCGTCGGCGGCGCGACTTGGGCGCCGTACATGCCCACGTCGATGGCATCGCCACCGGCATGACTGTTCTTCGTCGCCACGCGCCCACCGTCGACGACTTCGTACTTACCGGGGGAGAGTGACCAGACCCATTGGACACCGTGGGTGCGTGGCTCGACCGCCACGTCGGCGCGCCGGTCCTGCTGGCTGGTGGGTCCTACGGCGCCTACCTGGCCGCCGGGATCGCGCGCCAGCGGCCCAAGCTTGGCCGTGGCCTGCTCCTCGCCTGTCCGGGTGTCACATCTCGGAGGAAGCCGGAATCCCGCTGAGCTTGAGCCGCGGGCTGGCTGAACGGGTCCCCCGCCGGACATGCGCGCGGCCGGGCTTTTCTCCGCGACGTGGCGCACTTCCTCCGCACCCTGGTGCCGACAACGGTGCTCTCAACCGTCAGAAGTCGTAAGCCGCCTGCGTCACTCCGACCGCGGCGCGGGCCCGGGCCACCTCCGCCGCCTGACGTTCGCGCCAGCGCCGTTGCGCCTCACGGTTGCATGCGCGGCACATCTTGCGGTATCGCCCAGTCGACGTGTCGATCTCGCGGTCATGGCCGTTGCGGCACTGAGGCTGCTGTGGACGACTGCGGCAGTTCTCCGCGCGGCTCACCTGCCGCAGGTGAGTGGGCTCGATGCAGTCCTTCACATTGCACAGGTGGTCGACGTCGAGCGCTGGGTCGTAGTCACCAACGAAGACGGCGTACGACGCGATGTGCGCCCAGGCTCGGCCGGCGATCTTTTGGTAGATGCCCCGCTGACGTCCGTAGCCTCGGACGATGAGGCAGCCGTCGTCACTGCGCGCCGAACGCTCCAGGAGGTGCAGGCGCAAGGTTTCCTCGGTGTATCGGCGTGACAGACCGTTCACTCTGGAGAGCACGAGGTGATTGTACGGATGTTCGAATTTCTCGGCTGACCCGCAGTACCGTCGACGTGGGCCGATCCCTTCCTTCTCTCCGGTCGCCCGTCAGAAGAAGCTGCCGACGTCCATCCGGCGGGACGGGCGTCGGTCGGAGGCGTACTCCTTCGGTCGGGTCCGGTCGTTGTCGACGCCGACCAGCTCCGCGAAGCGCGGGTCGACGGCCAGCAGGGCCGCGGCCCGAACAGCGCCATCG